>CAJUJC010000008.1:0-26977 GCA_910586805.1 uncultured Erysipelotrichales bacterium
AAAGGAAGTAACTTATTCAGTTACTTCCCCCCCTCCACTCTTGACACAGAGCCATATTTATGATATAACACTTTATTTCATCGTTAGAATTTTAAATTTCTAGGTGTTCTTGGGAATGGTTCTACATCTCTAATATTTTGCATACCAGTAAGATACATTAAGAAACGATCAAATCCAAGACCAAATCCAGCATGTTTACAACCACCAAATCTTCTTAAATCCATGTACCATTGTAGTCCGTCTTTCGCCATTCCTTTTTCATCCATGATTTTTTCTAAAACTTCATATCTTTCTTCACGTTGACTTCCACCTACTAATTCACCAATCCCAGGAACTAATAAGTCACAAGCTGCAACTGTTTTATTGTCATCATTTAATCTCATATAGAAAGCTTTGATTTCTTTTGGATAATCTATAAGAAATACTGGTCCTCCTACCACTTGTTCACAGATATAGCGTTCATGTTCACTATTTAAATCCATACCCCATTCTACTTTATTTTCAAATTTGACATCTGCTTTTTCTAAAATTTCAATAGCTTCAGTATATGGCATACGTTTAAATTCACTGTTACGTACTTTTGTAATACGATTAATGCAATCCTTATCAATCATTTGTTCAAAGAATTTCATTTCTTCAGGTGCGTTTTCTAAAACATAATCAATACAGAATTTAACCATATCTTCAATTAAATCCATATCATCTTCTAAATCAGCAAATGCGATTTCAGGTTCAATCATCCAAAACTCACTTGCATGTCTTGATGTATTTGAATTTTCAGCTCTAAATGCTGGTCCAAATGTATAAACATCTCTAAATGCCATACAAAAGGCTTCAACATGTAATTGCCCAGTCACTGTTAAGAAAGCTTCTTTTCCAAAGAAATCTTTATCAAATTCAGTATTATCAATCGTTGTTGC
Source organism: uncultured Erysipelotrichales bacterium (assembly GCA_910586805.1). Lineage (GTDB taxonomy): Bacteria > Bacillota_I > Bacilli_A > Erysipelotrichales > Coprobacillaceae > MGBC140090. The sequence goes on from CAJUJC010000008.1 coordinate 921, forward strand.
TCTAAACATTTCTCCAGCACCTTCTCCATCATTACCAGTAATGATTGGTGTGTGTACATAAACAAATCCTTGAGATTGAAAGAACTCATGAATAGCCATTGATAAAACACTACGCAATCTAAACATTGCATAAAAAGAATTTGCCCTTGGTCTTAAATGTGGAATTTCTCTCATGTACTCAAAAGAATGTCTCTTCTTTTGTAATGGGAAATCATCATCACAAGCACCCTCAATAGTCACTTCAGTTGCTTCAATTTCAAATGGTTGTTTTGCATCAGGTGTTAATTTAAATTTCCCTAATACACGAATCGCACTTCCTGTACTAATATGCTTAACTTCTTCATAATTGTCTAACGAATCTTTTAAATAAACAATTTGGCAATTTCTAAAATAAGTTCCATCGTTTAATGCAATGAATCCGACTTTTCCATTATCTCTATTTGTACGAACCCACCCATCTAATTCAACATACTCTAAACTATCAGTTTCAAATTCAACACCTGACATAACCATTTCATAAAGTTCTCTTACAGTCATAAATTCAAACATCATTTCTTCCTCCTTTTCAATAAAAAAATCGCTCCTATAAAAGGAACGATATAATCGCGGTACCATCCTCATTCATAATATTAAATATATTATGCACTCTTAAGCTTTAACGCAGCTTACGGGATAGTCTACTTTTCATTTCTCCTACCCAGTTCATTGAGTGTTACATCTTATCCATTTGTTTTGCTTTCACCATCCAAAACTCGCTAACCATAAAGTTGATAGATGCTCTCAAATCATTACTTGTATACTTATTATTAACATTTTTTTATACTTATTTCAACCTTTTTTTGATTATTCATCATTTGCTCTCATTTTTAACACTAATTCTTGAATCGCAACAACAACATCAACAGGTTGAACAACAACATCATCATTGACAGTAAAATGACTATGTGTAAAATCCACAATACCTTTAATACCTAATTCCATTAAATAGTCCACAGTTTCCTGTACATCATGACTAATTGCTAAAATAGCAAGTTTGCATCCTTGCGGAAATGTTTCTGCCAAATCATTAATATGATGAATTTTTACACCAAATTGTTCACCAATCTTATTCATATCTGAATCATATCCACAAACAATTTTACCAACAGTATATTGCCAACGATTATATTTTAAAATCGCACTTCCTAAATTTCCAACACCTATTAATATAATCGGTTCATCTAACCCTAAACCTAAAACATTATTTAAAACATCTATAATTTCTCTTGTATCATAACCAATTCCTCTTCTTCCAAGAGACTCATCAGTGGGTAAAAAACTAAAATCCCTACGAATTGTTGTGTCTAAGACACCTGTAACTTCACTTAATTCACTTGATAAGAAATGCTTTTTTCCTTCATGTTGCATGTTTCTTAATGCTTTTAAATAAATAGGAAAACGTGACATTGTTGCTTTTGAAATTTTTTGTTTTTTATCCATACTATACCTCAATGCTTTCTTCTTCTAAATCATATGATGGTTTCACACTTAAATCAAGTGATGAAAATTTTTGATGTTCAAACATAACACGTGCAGCCGAAGCAATCATAGCTGCATTGTCAGTACAATATTTCATTGGAGGAAACAATGCTGGGATAGAACTTTCTTTTGTTAATTTATTTCTAAGTCCTGCGTTAGCACTCACTCCACCTGCTACAATAATTTGTTTAACACCATAATCCTTTGCTGCTTTGATGGTCTTAGACACCAAAACTTCTAAAGCAACACTCTGAAATGAACAAGCTAGATCTTCAGGAACAATTGTTTCTCCTCTTTGTGATGCATTATGACAAAAGTTAATAACTGCAGATTTCAACCCACTGAATGAAAAATTATAACTATCATCATTTAATGGTAAAGGAAGTTCATAAACACATTTCCCATCTTTCGCCATTTTATCAATCACTGGTCCTCCAGGATATGGTAAATGCAAAACACGCCCCACTTTATCATAGGCTTCACCAATCGCATCATCTAATGTCTGTCCAATTACTTCAAAAGAAAACTCATGTTTCATATAAACAAGTTCACTATGTCCACCACTCACAACCAAACATAAGCATGGATATTGAATATCTTCCACTAAATCATTTGCATATATATGTCCTGCAATATGATGAACACCAATAAAAGGTTTATGATAAGCTAAGGCTAAAGTTTTAGCAGCCTGCATACCAACATGTAGAGAACCAACCAACCCAGGTCCTTTTGTTACAGCAATAGCATCAATATCATTCATATCCACATTTGCTTCTTTTAATGCAGTTTTAAGTACAGTTGATACACATTCCACATGCATACGACTTGCAATTTCAGGAACAACACCACCAAACAAACGATGTGTATCAATTTGTGAAGCCACAACATTACATAATATTTCTCTTTTATCTTTTAAAATCGAAATTGACATTTCATCACAACTTGATTCAATAGCTAAAATAAGGCTCATTGTACTCCCTCCAATCTTTTTATCATTAAATAAGCATCTTCATGATTATCCTGATAATAATTTTTACGAAGTGCTACATTTTCAAATCCTAAACTTTTATATAAAGATATTGCTTTTTCATTAGAAACACGAACTTCTAAACTCATTGTTTTACAACCATTCTCACTAGCAAGAGACATCATCTTTTTCATCATATCATGACCATATCCTCGCCTTTGATATCCAGGTTTTACACCTACTGTTGTAATTTGAGATTGATCATACATCAACCAAACACCGATATATCCAACAATTTCACAGTTATGTTCTAAAACATAATTATAAGAAAAATCATTTTGATTGATTTCATAAACAAAATCATCATAATTCCAAGCTGATGTAAACAACTGATGTTCTAAGGACACAACTGATGCTAAATCATCAATAGTCATTTCTCTTATAAGCATATCTTTTTAGCCTCTACATCTTTTAAATAACAAGGAACAAGACCATCAACATTATCAATATATTTTTCATTTTTTGATAATTCATACATATGATAAGCTAAATCAACATTTTTATTTTCATAACCAACAACTTGTGTTTGTCCTACAACTTCAAAGCCTGAATAATCTTCCATAAATGTATCAAAATCATCAATAGAAATTAACTGTTCATTCATTAATGCTTTCCCTTTTTCATATGCACAAACAAAGATTTTTTTGCTTCTTGCATCAATGACTGATACACATTTTTTCATTCCTGCATATGCTGCTAAAGATGAAATGACTTTTAACTTCACAGATGAAACAACACTTAAAGTTTTTGCAATAGTCATTGCAACTCTTACTCCTGTATAAGACCCTGGTCCTCTTGTAATAATCATTTCATCAATATCCAATAATTCTTTTTGATACTTCTTTAATAAATGTTCTAAATAAGGAATTGCATTTTCTGATTGTTTCTTTGATCCTAACTCTTGAATTGTTTCTAAACATATATCATCTTCATATAATGACACCATTAAATACTGATTAGAAGTATCCATCAACAAACGAATCATAATTTCATCTCCTTTAAAACATATTCATAGTCTTTTCCTTTAGCTTCAAATTGAAAAGAACGTGTTTGATCCTCATTTTTAATAATATGGACCTCTAATCTTTCTTTAGGTAAGATATCTTCAATATATCTTGCCCACTCAATGACACACACACCATCATCCTCAAACATTTCTTCAAATCCTAATTCTTCATTTTGCCCCTCTAAACGATAAGCATCAAAATGATATAAAGTTTTATTTCCCTTATAAACCTTCACAATTGTAAAAGTTGGTGAATTAATAACTTTTTTTATTCCTAACCCTTTTCCAATTCCTTTTGTAAAAGTTGTTTTTCCAGCACCTAATTCACCTTCTAAAGTCATCACAAAACCAGCAAACATATGCTTAGCAAGTTGTTCACCAAAATCAATCATTTCCTGTTCACTTTGAAAAGTTATCATGAAAAAACTCCTTTCTATTTTTGTGTTTGTTCTAAATATCTTTGATACCAGTATTCAGCAAAATCTGGTCTAAATGGTCCATCCATATTGATAGCTATTTCAACAAGTTTATTTAATTGCTCATTTAATATCTTATCTAATTCTTCTCCATAGTTCATTTGATTTTTATGTTGTTTATATTCTTCTTCATCCAATATCTTATAACGATAATCTGGAAAAACTTTTAAATCCAAATCATAATCTATGTATTTTAAAGCATCTCCATCATATAAAGTTGGTGAGGCAATATTACAATAATAATGCACACCATTTTTACGAATCATACAAATAACATTATACCACTGATTCTTTGGAAAATAACAAATTGCTGGCTCTCTTGTATACCATCGTCTTCCATCTGATTCAGTGACTAAAGTTCTATTATTACCAACAATAAAATGCTTATCAGTCACATCAAGAACAAACCCTTTATCCCAACAACGGTGGATACTTCCATCATGTTTATAACAATGAATTAATATCTCTTTTCCTACTAATGGTTTATTCATAAACATACCTCTTTCCATAATATACTTATTATACACGAGTTTATATATTTTTCAAAGGTAAAAGTTTATCTTTATCCATTTAACAAAATCTCTTCATAAACAAAGAGATGCTCAATATGTAAAGCATCCCTTTTTAATGTTGTATTACTATAAAAATAATTTATTTTCGTTATGATTTAATCAATTTTCAATATTTTTTCTAAACGTGGATAGATAATAATAAATAAAATAAAGCAAGCAACTAATGTTCCTGCATTATATGGAAGATTATAAAGCAAATTTCCTTGTAATGGCATTTCAAAGGCATACCATCCAGCCAACAAATGTGAAATTGTTTTTATAATCATAATAGGAATCATCCCTAATGGAATAACCCACCCTTTATATCTCCATAAAGGAATAACTCCACACAAACCAACTAACATCATAGGAATAACATAATCTAAAAATAAAGAAACTACTCCATAATAAGTGGCCAACCCTAATACAAACTGTGCACCTAAGCATACCATTGATGCAATGCATCCATAAAGTGGTCCAAGCAAATAAGATGCTAAAAATAAAGCAATCAATGAAAATGCAACATTTCCTCCATATGGCATATCAGTGATTTTTGTTAATGGTTCTAAGACTAATTGAATAGCAACAAACATAGCCATATAAACCATCATTTTTGTTTTTTTGTTCATTTCTTTTTCCTCCTAATATTTCATATAAGGAGCCTACAAATAAAAAAGCTTCCCTACAAGCGTAAGAAAGCAAAAAAACATTATTTGCACTCTCTACGCTGGCATTACCCAGTTCAGATGATAAGGGACAAGGTGATAACCTTTCTCAGCAAATGCGCCCCTGGCTCGATAAACATTATATGCTTTTTTTTCAAAATTTCAAGAAATATCAATCATTTTATATTGTTTTCATTTTCACAAGTGTTTTCGCTAGTTTTTTTTTATATAAATGTTATAATAAATAAAGACAAAGGAGGAAAGTTGTATGTCAAAAGTTATTGCTGTCAATGCTGGAAGTTCATCATTAAAATTTCAATTATTTGAAATGAATAATGAGGAAGTTATCACTTCAGGAGTCGTTGAAAGAATTGGTTTAGACGATTCAATTTTTACAATTAAATATAATGGAGAAAAAGATGTCAAAACATTACCTATTCCTACACATAAAGAAGCAGTTCAATTATTATTAGATACATTAATTGAAAAAAATATTGTTGATTCATTGGATGATATTAAAGGTGTGGGGCATAGAGTTGTTCAAGGTGGTTCATATTTTAAAGAATCAGCAATTATTGATGAAGATGTTATTAATAAGATTGATGAATTAAAATCATTAGCACCTTTACATAATCCTGCTCACTTAACAGGTTACTATGCATTTAAAGAAGCTATTCCTAACGCTGGGGCTGTTGCTGTTTTTGATACTGCGTTCCATCAAACATTACAACCAAGATGTTATATTTATCCAATCCCATATAAATTCTACACTGATTATAAAGTTAGAAAATATGGTGCGCATGGAACTTCACACTTTTATGTTTCACAAAGAGTTATTGAACATTTAGGAAGTCCTGAACATTCAAAAGTCATTGTTGCTCACTTAGGTGCTGGGGGAAGTTTATCAGCTGTTAAAGATGGACAATCAATTAATACTTCAATGGGATTTACTCCTTTAGCTGGTTTAATGATGGGAACACGTAGTGGTGATTTGGATCCTTCTATCATTGATTATTTAATTAATGAAGTTGGTATGGATATGAAAAAAATCATTACTATGTTGAATAAAGAATCAGGATTACTTGGTGTATCAGGTGTATCTAGTGACTTTAGAGATGTTATGGAAGCAGCTGATGCAGGTAATGAAAGAGCAAAACTTGCAATCGATATTTTCTTCAGACGTGTTATTGCCTATATAGGAAGATATTTTATTGCATTAGGTGGATGCGATGCCATTGCCTTTACTGCTGGAATTGGTGAAAATTCAGCATATGCAAGAAAAGAAATATTATCATTAGTGAGTGAAGCTTTAGGCATTGTGATTGATGATGATGCTAATGAAAATGGTAAAGGTGAACGTTTAATTACAAAACCCGAATCAAAAATTAAAGTTTATGTTATTCCAACAAATGAAGAACTTGTTATTGCTAGAGATACAAAACGTTTATTAAATTTATAGAAGACTATCAGTCCAAAATAGGACTGATAGTTTTTATTATAAAAATCACATCCCTTCATTGAAAGTTCTATTAAAAATAGAGACTTACAACAAATGAAAACATACTTATGATTTATTTTCTAACATTAATACTTTTTGTTTTCTTTTACGTTTTGTCAACAATATTCCAACTCCGCTCATAATCATAAACCCAATAAATATTCCTGATATATCATTATCATAAGTCTTTAGTATTTTTGTTGCAATACGTTTATTTTCCATAACAACTTTCTTCCCATCCATTGCAACAAACACTATATCATCAGCTAATACATAATAATCAGGAGCATAAATTTCCCTCATTATATATTCTTTTCCTTCTACAAGATAATGAATATAATGAGATTCATCCCCTGAAATCCATTCATCAATAATTTCATCAGTTTTCTTATCAAGAATTTGAATTTTAGCACCTGTAAGCTCTCTATTCCCTGTTGAATCTACTTTTAAAAATTCCATTTCAGTTGGTTTATTATCAATTTCAATTGTTATTAATTCTTCATTTTTTGTAATTTCAACTTTATAAATATGATTGTTCAATACATATCCATCAACTTGTTTTGCCTCTTGTATATAATAAGTACCTATTTCCATATTTTCAAATCTAGCAACACCATTTACATTTGTTTTCACTTTTTTAATAACATTTATCATAGATTCATCAGCAGAAATATTGAATTCTACATCCTTTAAGATTTTTGTACTATCAAAACTATCTTTCTTAAGAATTTCAATATTTCCTCTTACAAGTTTATTTTCAATCATTCCACCACCAATAATTACTTTGTATGACGAAACATCAGCTCCATGATATCCAATTTCAAAATCATATTCATTGATATCTAAAATATAATTTGGATTTGTTTGAAGTTCCTTTAAATAATAAACCCCATTTGGTAAATCAGGCATATTTGTTAGATGTCCATTTTCATCAATTCCTGATGTAGTAATCATTGTCCCACTTTTAATGCCAACATTTCCTTTATAATCATAAATATCTTCTCTTGCATAAATACCAAACACAACATCTTTATACGCTTCAACAAGATTATCATGTTGTTTAGGCATTTCTAGTATTTTGGTAAACTCAATCTCAACTATTGGTCTTTTGTTGTAAAGTTCTTCCTTGACAATTTGTAATTCACTGGATTGATTGTCTTTGATTTCAAAGTAATGTTTATTTGTATCAGTAATATATCCATGGGGTGTCTTTGTTTCCACATAATAGTATTTTCCTACTAATAAATCCTGTGATTGTATTGGTTCTAAATCACTTTCCAACGTTTGAACTTTTTGATCTTTCTTATAATAAGTAATACCATTACCCAATGTAATATCTTCACCTGCATAAATTGTAATCTCACTTTGTAGAAGATTTGACTTTTCCCACACTGGACTTTCAGTTACTCCAAATTCTGTTTGACCTGTCACTGTTTGATTGAAAATCTCACCTGTTTTATTCCACTCAAGTCTTCCTTTCACAAGTTCATTTTGCATCACAATCTTATTTTCTTCAGCCTTAACTAAGTTCCCTTCATTATCTACAATAAATAAATCGCCATACTTATCTAATTCAAATTCAATATCTTGAGCTAGATAGAAACCTTTAACAGAAGATGTTTCTCTTAATACATAACGTTTTTCAGTTTCAAGATTTTTAATAACTTTAGATTCTTTACCAGATATCCATGTTATAAATAAACTATCTTTTTTATCCTTTTCAAAAATAGTCATTGTATTCCCTTCAAGTTCTTTAGAAGTCGTCATATCAATCTTAGAAATTTCAACTTCTGTTTCTTTATCAGTTTTAGTTTTTGTAAGTTCTAAAACTTGTATATCTTGTCCTGCATAAGTTGTAGTAACCTCTACTGGTGTTTCATCTAATTCATAGCCAATAGGTGCTTTTATTTCAATAAAAAGAAATTCATTATCTAAAGGTAAATCCAAATCAACAGTTGCTTTCCCATCTTCATTAGTAATAACATGAGATAAAACTGTTCCTTTTTCTACAATAATATCACCATCTACATTTGTAATATCTTCATTTGCAATAAAATCAAACTCTCCATCTTTTAACAATACTTTTTCTTCAGTATCTTTTTTCAAAAGTGAAAGATTAACCTTTTGTCTTTCATTAACAAAACCTGTATCTTCAAAAACAACTGATGTATTTTCATCAGCATATTTCAAAACAACTGTTTTGACTTCTTTATTCAATACCATTCCAGAAGGAGCTTTACTTTCATAAACTTCATAAGTACCCAAAGGAAGTTTTTGAGAGGTTGCTTTTCCATTTTCACCAGTAATCATTGTTTCTATAATTTCACCTTTTTGATACAAAATAGTTCCATCATTTGAAGGATCTAAAATATCTTCACCTGCTCTAATCTTGTATTCAGCATCGGGCAATCCTCTTTCTTCATAAATAAACTGTCCATCTTCATAACCAATTAAGACTTCACCACGTTTTTCAACAGTAATTTGACCTTTTACAGAAACATCCGATTTATGAACAGTAATAACTGGTGTTGTTCCATCTGCTAATGTTTCATACATATTAGCATTTGTTACTTTAAATTTAACTGGTGTTTCATCCAAGATATAACCATATGGTGCATGAATTTCTTCAAGTTGGTATTCTCCTGCACTTAGTTTTTCATTGATAATAATATAACCATCTTCATTTGTTTTCCATGTATCAGTATAGAATCCATCAAAAATATTCCAGTTCCAATAACCTATATACTCTCCTGCACTAAATTTCTTTCCATCCACTGTTACATCAGTTAATGCCTTGATTTTGAATGTTGTATCAGGTAAATGAATTATCTTACCAGTTTCTTTATCAAGTTTAACTGCTTTCACTAAGGCACTAAATGATTCATCTACAATAATATTATTTGTAAACTCTTGTGAATTTCTATTATCTTCTGTAATCGTTACAAAGAAATCATCAGCAGTTGCATAATCTAAAGCTGGTTTCGTTTCCATTACTCGATATGTTCCATATGGTAATTCAATAGACTTGTCATAGCCTTTTTCATCAGTCACTAAAATATCATATGTTGGTGCATTATCCCACCCCATACGTTGAACATCACTTTCCAGCTTAACTGTAAATTCAACACCTTTTAAAGGTGGTACAACACCAGATGAACCAGAAACATGACCTACCTTTAAGACTTCAAAAGCTTGTTTCTTAATAGTTTCTAAAACTGTTCCATCTTTTTTAATAATAGCCTCACCATGATTTGTATAAGATAAATCAAAGTTGTATTCAGTATTATCCAACAGATATCCTTCACTTGGCTCAATTTCTTTGACATAATATTTTCCATTATATAAATGGTCAAATTGAATTTCACCATTTTTGTTTGTTTTTGCTGTTGCAAGTAATGTACCTGCATTAGCCTTTACATTCTTAACTGATAAATCAGTACCTTTTGAAAGTTTAATCTCATTGATAGATCCTGATATTTGATTATACTGAACAATACCAGTTGTTCCATCTGCATGAGCAATATTTTCTCTGGCATACAATCCATAAGTTGCATTTTGAAGAGTTGCATCACCCTGAGCACCATCATGATTATTATCAAAAATATTTTCATCCTTACCATTGACCAGTTCTCTATCCTTCTTGACAAATGACAAAGAGGCTCGTTGAACCTTATCATCAACAGTTACACTTTCATCAGTAATAGAAACTTCCTGTCCTGCATAACTTAATGTTACATCATATTTCTTTGTATTTAATACATATCCATCAGGAGCAGTGATTTCTTTTACATAATAATCTCCTAAATAAAGATTATTTAATGTTGCTTTTCCATTTGTAGCAGTTGCTGGAAAGGTTGCTACTAACTGATCTTTTGCATATAAAGTTCCAGTATGTCCATCAGGATGAACAATTGGATTTTTCGCATACAATCCATAAATAGCCTGAGCAACCTGATTATTTGTTTCACTATCTAACTTTGTAATGTTAATAGTACCTAACTGGCGTTTATTTGTTACTGAAAAAGAAACACTACCTGAACCATCACCACTTGCATAATCCTTACTTATAATGTTTGTATTTGTATTTAGATAATATTCATTTCTTGTCTTTGTTTCAACTGCCTTATAAGTATGTTTTTCATCTAACAGTTTTTGAACTTCAGCCTTTGCTTTTGCCAATGCTTTCTTTTCAGCCGAAGCAAGTGCAGTTGCTTTTGAATAAAACACATTGCTAGGTAATTTATCCTTATTCAATTTAGTATGAAAATCATCAGCATTTGAAATATATTCTTCAGTTGCACTTCCTTCCTTAGAATATCTTTTTTCAAAAGTATAACTTACCTTTCCTTCATTATTTGTTCTAACAGTTGTAATTTTAGAATTATCTCTATATAATTCAAATTCTACATTCCCCAATCCAACACCTGTATCAACATCAGTTTTGTTGATATTCAATGTAATTTGGTCTGTAACAGCATAACTTTCTTTTGCAGTTACTTCATCATAAATAGGATTTGGAATAAATGTATTAGGTGTCCCAACTGGAACAACAGGTTGTTGCGCTGAAGATCCATCTTCCCAAACGGAATAGTTTCCTGTAGTGGGTTGATTCAAGATACTATTAGACCATATTCCACTTGCATTTGTATAATACATATCAATAATATCATCAATATTATATTCAACATCTGGTGAATAATAATCTAATGTTTTTTCATATATATCACCTAATTTACTTAAATTATTATTAACCCCTGCTTGAATAGCCCATATTGTAGCCTGAGCTACTGCTTTCATTTCATCAGTCTTCGAAGTGTTCTTATACCAGTTTAATACCTGTTTGATTGCTCCTGAAACTTGTTGATCAGTTTTTGCTACATAATAACTACTTCTCATGCTCTTACCATGTGCTAAACAAAAAGCATCTGCACCACCAATATGAATTTCATATAAATTGGCTGTTGAGCCTAAATGAGGAATATCTATACCCTCAGCTAAGATATTTACACTTGCTTTTGTTTCAGGTAGATATTCTACTGCAAAAACATTTTTCACACCATTAAAATCAATGCAAGTAAGTGTCATCAGTAACACTAAAGATAATTTTAATAATTTACTAGCTACTTTATTTATTTTCTTCATTACCATTTAAACCTCTCATTATATTTGTAATTTTAAAGTTGTTACATCCAACTATATATCTTTTTCTATGTAAAAAAAGATATACACGTCTGTATATCAATTTATTACTTGTTTCTTTTTTATTACTATTATAATCCCTGTTGACATCATGAAGATGTCAGCCAAATCCTAATGAATAGCATATCAAGATAATTTCTTTCATTTTCCAGCTTCCTTTCTTAAAAAAATATTCAAAAATTGTAATAGAGTAGAGGGAAACTAACAAGTTTCGCCCCTCTCGTTGCACCGTACGTACGGGTCTCGTATACGGCGCTACATTTATATGTTAAATTACAACTGTCTTAGATAGTAATCTAGGGGGTTGACCAGTCCTGGTCGATTCCCTTTTCTTATGGCTAATATATCTTGATTTAGTAAAAAGTTAACGACATTACCAGCTGCCCTTTTATATAAACCTAGTCGTGAATTTGCGACTGAGTATATTTGTTCATCACTGAATTTGTATGGGAGCTTTCTATTTAGTAACTGTAGACTTCTTTCTATTTTGCCTGGTTTCTTCCATTGTTTGATAATGATGACACGTATCTTATGTCTCAGCCATTGCCCAAATTCGTCTATAAAAATCTTCATTCTACCTATTCTAAAATAGTTTATCCAACCTTTGACGATTTGATTAATACGAGTAAACGTTACTGCATTGCTTCTTGCAGTGCACTTCTTACGAATAAGTTCTTGTAGACATTTGTCATAGAGCTTTATTTTACTCTTGTTGTTGGGTCTGCATTCCCATTTGGATGTTGTTTTAAGATACGTAAATCCTAAGAAACTACTTTTGGTTGGGCGTACAACTTTTGTCTTCGTTGCACTCACCTTTAAGAATAACTTCCTTTCTAGCCATGATGTCACTGATTTCATTACCCTATTGGCACTCATCTCACTTTTAACGAAGATATTACTATCATCCGCATACCTTACAAAACGAAGACCTTTTTCTTCTAACTCTTTATCAAATTTATCGAGATATATATTTGATAATATTGGTGATAGCGGACCTCCTTGAGGCATACCGAGAGTATTTGGCTTTACTAAGCCTTTCTCCATAATACCTGCTTGTAAGAATTTTCTTATAAGATGCAAGGTCGTTGAATCATTGACATTTTCTCTAAGAATTGAAATTAATTTATCATGATTTACCGTATCAAAGTAGGCTTCTATATCTAAATCAATCACCCATTCAAATCCCTCATTGAGATATTCTAGTGTTCTTTCCATAGCATCATGTGCACTCCTATGTGGTCGAAATCCAAAGCTATTATTACTAAATTTATTATCATAAATTTGTGTTAGTACTTGCGCGACGGCTTGTTGAATAACCCTATCAACTACAGTTGGGATTCCTAATGGTCTTTTCTTTCCATTTGATTCAGGTATATATACCCGTTTTACAGATTGAGGCTTATAGTTCTTTTCTAAAATAGATTGTTTAATGCTCTCCATATTCTTTTCAAGATATTCATCAATTTCATATACTGTCATCTTATCGACTCCAGGTACACCTTTATTACTTTTGACTCTTCTAATAGCCTCATTTAAGTTTTCATCACTTAAAATCACTTTAATTAACTCCATGTTGTTGTTTCTCCTTCCATTTGTAAATTTATTTGGAACCATTCCCTCTATCTTCATCCCCATAGAATTACGATTTCTATTTCTAGGATTATCCTCGATTTCGAACTATCCAAACATTGCTTGTGGTGAATAACGCCATATAAACATTAGGTCCTTTGGTATTGGTGAGATACCTACTACGACCTCAGCTGACTTCCCTTAGTGAACCTTTTTCGACCGATGGTACCATCACTGATTTTAAAGTTTACTGGACTTCATCGTCTAAGGGACCTCCCGGGGTAATTCACTAATCCTATCTCTTTCACAACGCCTTGATTTACTGTCTTGGTTTTACGTTTACCTTTAGGACTTTGATTTGTTTAGCAATCTCATCCACCATTTAGCCTTATATCAAGTTTCTGTTCGTACGCTCAAAAGAGTCGCTACACCACTTCCTTCATCCTCAACATTACTGTTGTCGACTTGTGGGTCACTACACTTGGCGGTAAATACCTGTGGTTGGTTTATCCCCAACTGAATTAGTGCCATGCCCGGCACACTAAAAAAGCAGATTATCTTTTCATTTCATAATCTGCTTAATATCATCAATTATTTAATTTTATAAATATAAAAATCTGTCGAAATATGTTATAATAAATTTGTTATCGTTTCCTCCTTGAAAGGAGGTGGTATAGTGTTTATCAACATGATTATATCTGTTGTGACTGATGTAATTACATATATCATCAGTAAATGGCTAGACAGATACTTTGACGATAATTAGCCTAAGTGCTAGGCTCACTTTAAAATGCTAGAAAAGGTAAGGACTGCACTCCTTACCTTTTCACTTTGTATAGTGTTTATCAACTTACAAACATATAATACAACTAAAAATATAAATTGTCAACATATGAAAATTTTCATATGTCATAGTTAGTATATGCTTATATTTAAATTTCAAACAAAAAGAGAAGAATATATATCCAAAATATTTCCTCTCCATTTTGGATTTACTGCATATCCTAATTCTGTTTCCCAATAATTATAGTATAAATATTCAAGAAAGACATAAATAAAATTCTATCGACTATTTATTGCTACCCAATTATTACCACATTTTGCAATCACTAACTTTGTTCTATTTTCTGTCATAAGTATATTTTTATGAGCTGTGGAATTCATCCATCCATTTACGACATAAGATGAAGTATTATTAGAACCTAACCTCGCACAACACTCTCCTAATTTTCTATTTTCATTTTGAAATTTTTGAAACCCATTATGAGTAATTGTACTTTCTAAAGATATTTCTTTCGCCCTTATCAATGCAATTCTTTCACATTCACTATCCCATACTGCTTCTGGCAATCCCCTTTTTCTTCTTTCAGCATTGATCAAGTTGAAAGCCTCTCTTGAAGTCGTTGGCTGTATAGATGTTGAACTTACACCACCAGAAGGTTTTACAACCACAACCTCTTCTTTCTTGCCACTTGTAGGATTAGTGACTACCTTAGTAGTTGTTGAAGAACCTTTTGGAACTCCTTTTACAGTTACTTTACAAGTTGCATTGACTCCATTAGCACTTACTGTGATTATTGCTGTACCTTTTTTCTTTGCAGTTACCTTTCCTGTCTTTGATACAGTTACAACACTTGTATCACTTGATTTAAAAGTTGCTTTTGTATCTTTACCTTTAACAGTTGGCTTTAATATAAAGCTTTCTTTAACATAGACACTTTTAGTTGTTATATCTAATTTCATTTCAGGTTTCTTAACATTAACAGTTATTTCTTTAGTTTCTTCATTCTTAGATTCATCTATTGCAGTAACAGTTGCTTTATAACTTCCCTCTTTTGCATAATCTATCTTACTATCATCTGCAATAATAATAACCTTGGATAGATCTTCAGCTTTATATAATTTCGTAAAATCAATTTTTACATCTTTATAAGTATCAACTGATTCTTTAAAATCCTTAAAAACTGGTTTAACTGTATCAGATACAG
The DNA here is from genome assembly GCA_910586805.1 of uncultured Erysipelotrichales bacterium. Lineage (GTDB taxonomy): Bacteria > Bacillota_I > Bacilli_A > Erysipelotrichales > Coprobacillaceae > MGBC140090. The sequence continues at coordinate 16,418 of CAJUJC010000008.1, forward strand.
TCACCTTAATTTCTACTTCCTCATTTTCATAAGTAAGTTTAACCCTATAATCACCAACTGGCTGATAATTCTTATCCTTCACTTTCTTATCTTTCAAAACTTCTACTTTTGTTTCGGCCAATATCTTAGGCATCTCATTCTTATCAGTTTTTTCTTTATCTAAATAGTCTTCAACATTTGTAGAAATAGGATTTCCAAATTCAACACTAACCTCATCAACAACATTTAATGTCTTCCCACACCCAGTTAATATTGGAGAAATGATTGTTATTGCTAATATTATCTTAAACACATTTATTTTTTTCATATGTATTCCCTCCACATTTATAATATTCTTTTTCACTTTCTCAATCAAGGACTTTCAAACTATACTTTATTATAAAATCATATTAATCATAAAATAAAAAGTCCTCATACCATGAGAACAAATACATAATTAACAATATAAGCAACAACAATAGCCACACCAGCTACAAACACCAAACCCTTATTCTTATATGAAAAATAAATAGCGACAAGACATGCTATGCTCGCACTATATATATTCCCTGTTGCATAAAAAACACTTGGAAAAGTTAATGACGATAAAACTGCATAAGGCACATAATACAATAAAGATTGAATAAATGGGGACTTTATTTCTTTTCTAAAAAAGGTCAATGGCAACATCCTAGGAAGATATGTAAAAACCGCCATCACAATAACACAAATGATAAAATAATAACTCATATAACTTGTTCCTCATTTCTAGGATAACGAATCGTCCCATAAACTGCTCCAATAAGTGTTGAAACAATCAACTGCATACCACTTGATAAAATGTGAAACAATGGAATATAGTAAAAAATCATAGAAAATATACCACTAACAATCACAACTTCTAAAATAGGTTTTGATGATGAAGAAGCTGGAACAATAATAGCTAAAAACATCCCATACAAAGCAATACCCATTGCGTTTTGCACAGCAACTGGTAGAAAATTCATAAATACTTCTCCAGCCAACGTTCCACTTGTCCATCCTAATATAGGAACAAAAATAAAACCTAACATATAACGAAACGTTAATGTGTCTTTCGCCAATGATGCCACACTAAATGTTTCATCAGTAATACCAAAAGAAACAATCATCCTTTGAAGTGTACTCATTGTTTTATCAATTTTTTGACTTAATGATAAAGACATTAAAAAATATCTTGCATTAATCAATAACAATGTCATCGCCATCTCTAAATAACTCGCTTGTGCCAACATTAATGACACTCCTGCAAATTGTCCAGATGACGTGAGATTCGTCAAAGAAATCAAAGTTGCTAAACCAACAGGTAAGCCACTAGAAACAACCAAAACACCAAAAGAAAAAGACACTGGAAAGTATCCTAGAGCAATTGGTATTCCTTTTTTACACCCTCTTACAAAATCTTCCACATTTCATTCCCCCACAACAGGTTTAATCATACATGAAAGAATTCATTTATTCAAATAAATTTTTATGAACAAACTCCATAATTTCACTTTTTGGTGTTAAAACATTATAAAATGGCTTTCTTAAATCTAATCTTTGAATATCAATTGAACGTATATCACTTAATTGAATTCTACATTTTGTTATATATGTATCATTTTTTATTTTAATATCCATCTCAAACAATGGATTAGCAGCAGTTGAATCTTCTTTGATAGATGTACAAGGAATAACCAGCATTTTATATCCCATATCCTTCAAAACATAACACCAATGGCCATCCATTAACTCTTTTGGAAATCCTCTTCCAATATTGAAATAAGCTAACTGATGAATATGTGGTCTTTTATGAACATGATAATATGTTTGATTGCAATCACCATCTTTAACCAAATGGCAATAAAAGTATTCTAATTGATTAGTTTGATGTAATAATGCATAACTATATTTCTCTACATCATACATTCCTGATTCCTCTAAATTCTTTAATGATTTATTCATTTCCATTAAATTATTTCGTATACTCATAATAACCCTCCTACTCTTTATATACCCATATTTTTCTCATTTTTCTTTTTTTTAATCGAAAATTTTAAAAAAACTTTAAATTTTACACTTTTTATACACAAATTGTTCAATTTTTATACCATTTTTTATGATGATACAAATTTCTCTTTACCATAAGGATTGAAATTGATATAATGATATGCGAGGTGATGTGTGTGGAAAAACGTGAACCAAAAGATTTAAAAATCTATACTCAACGTTTTGAGGAAGATCCAAGCTCTTTTAATGATTTTCAGGCTATGGATTATGTGAAAGAATTAAAAAATCAAGGTCGTACTGACGAAGCGATTGAAGTAGGAAAAACTTTCTTACAAGTTGGTGAAAATTTAACAGGATTTATCAATCATTATGGATATGCTTTATACAACAAATATATTAATATTGACGAAACTGCTATTGCTCAAAAAGAAGATTTATTCTTCTCTATTGTTGATGAAATCGCATCTTTATGTAAACAAGAAAGATTCTCACCTTTAGAAGCAACTATTAATAAAGCAATGAAATATCTTTTAAATCAAAAACCTGTTAATTACGAAAAATTATCTAACTTATTAGATAAATTAAATCCTTTAGAAGCAAGTATTGAACCATTTGTCAATAGTGCTGGTAAAGAATTTGAATCTAAAAGAGAAAAATGGTATCGCATCAAAGTACGTTGTTTATACGAATTAAAAGATTATAAAGAATGTGTTGAAGTTATTAATATGGCTTATACACAACCAATCAAATGGCACTATAACAACTTAAATTGGATTAAATATTATAGAGCCTCTTCTTTAGTTCAATTACAAAGATATGAAGAAGCTGAAAATGAGTTCTTGTCTTTAGGAAATAGAATTCCTAATGTAGACTCTTTCGAAGTTTTATATGATTTATACATGAACACAGGTAGAGAAAAAGAAGCATATACAAAATTAGTTTATGAATTCTTTATCTCAGGATATGATGTTGAACAATTATCATTGTATGAAAAAGTTTTAGACATGGTTAAAACAAATGAAAAAGAAACAGAAATCATTGCTTTAGCAAATGCCTTTGTTTATAAAATCAAAGAAGAAACTTCTCAAGATCTAACAAACAATACAATTGATGAACAATATAAAGATAGTGATAGTTCTCTTCTTTATGATCGTTTCTACAATAAGTTAATGGATCATTTAGACAGTTATATTGAACGTTATGAAGGCCGTGTTGTGTTCTATCAAAATGACAAACAATATGGTAGTATCTATCAAGAAGATGATGACAATCTTTTCTTCAGACAAGCTGACTACATCTATGATGAAGATGTTCAAAAAAGAGATGTTGTTGAATATAGCATTATCAAAACATATGATGCAAAAAAACAACGTTCAACAACAAAAGCTATTCTTTTAAAAACTTTATATGAAGATATTCAATATTAGTCATGGTTATTCCATGGCTTTTTTTATGGACAAATTATTTATTCTCGCATAATGTATAAAGAGGTGAATAAATGTGTCTATTATTGAGGAAATGCCTTTTGTAATTTTTATAGGGGCGATTTTATTTAACTGGTTATCAACACTTTTAGGAGCAAGTTTAGTTTTTTTCACTAAGAAAGAAAATAAAAACCTTGTATCTATTGCACTTGGAAGCAGTGCTGGTATTATGATTGCTGCATCTTTCTTTTCTCTCATACTTCCAGCCATGGATTTATTAGAAGGTTTAAATAAGATGTATTTGCTTATTATTCCATTCGGTTTTTTATGTGGTGTTCTCTTTTTGACATTATGTGATCATTTCTTACCCCATGAACACATGTTGTCACACGAAGTAGAAGGTGTTAAATCAAAATTATCCCAAAACCAATTACTCATGCTTGCAATGACTTTGCATAATATACCAGAAGGTTTAGCCGTTGGAGTTGCTTTTGCTTCTATGCAAAATAACATCATTCCTGCTTTGATATTATCTATTGGTATTGGAATTCAAAACTTTCCTGAAGGAACTGCTATTTCTTTACCCATGCATCAATATGGAAAAAGCAAATTTGTTTCTTTGATGTATGGCCAATTTTCAGGAATTATTGAAATACCATCAGCAATTATTGGTTATCTCTTTGCATCAACCATTCAAAATATACTCCCTTTTGCATTAGCTTTTGCAGCAGGAGCAATGTTATTTGTATGTGTTGAGGATATGATTCCTGAAGCATCATGTAAAAATCAAATTGATATTGGAGCAATTTCTTGTATGTGTGGTTTTTTAATCATGATGATTTTAGATATTATGTTATCATAGATTATTTCTAATTTTTTATGATTTTTAAGAATATTTTGTATGAAAATAGCTTTTTCCTAATTATTTTATATAAATATATTATTTTTTATTGACAAAACCATATCATTCATTTAAACTTAAAAATATACATTTTATAAAAACAAAAACATTGAAGTGACAGAGTAAAAATTCCTGAGACAATAGAGATATGGTGGTTGGTGCAAACCATACGTTGAGGAGTTTTGAATACACCACGGAGTTGCTATTTTGATAAGGAATAGTCGGAGTCATAACGTTATTTATGAGAGTTCTATACTTGTTAAGGTTAAACTTGTGAAAGTTTAATAAACTGAGGTGGTACCGCGATCACTCGCCCTCTATGGTGAGTGTTTTTTGTTTTTATAGAAAATAGGGAGGAAAAAATATGAAAAAAATATCTATGCTATTATTAGCCTTAGGGCTTATGCTTACTGGATGTGGAGCAAATGAAAGTAATGAGGCAAACACAAAAGGGCCCAAAGATTTATCTCAAGCAAAAATTGGTGTTATTCAATTGGCACAACATCCTGCTTTAGATAAAGCATATGAAGGATTTAAAGACACATTGATTGAAGCTGGTGTAAAAGAAGAAAATATTAATTTCAAAAATGCAAGTGGGGATGCGTCTAACTGTCAATCTATTGCTGAAACTTTAGTCAATAAACAAAGTGATTTAATTTATGCAATTGCTACCCCTGCTTTACAAGCTATTGCAAATAAAACAACAACAATTCCAGTTGTTGGTTCAGCTGTTACTAACTTTGAAATTGCTGGTGTTGTTGAATCAAATGATAAACCTGGTACAAATGTAACTGGTGCTAGTGATTTAAATCCAGTCAAAGAACAAATGGAATTATTAAAACAATTAGTACCTAATGCTAAAAAGATTGCTATTTTCTATTGTAGTGCTGAAGCTAACTCAGTATATCAAGGAGAATTAGCTATTGAAGAAGCAAAAAAGTTGGGTATTGAAGCAAAAGTAGAAACAGTTGCTGATTCTAATGAAATTCAATCAAAAGCTGAATCTTTCATTGGTAAATATGATGCTGTTTATATTCCAACTGATAACTTATTAGCTGAATATATGAGTACAGCAACAAATGTATTTAATGAAAATAAATTACCATCAATTGTTGGTGAAAATGCAATGTGTTTAAATGGTGGTTTGGCTACATTAAGTTTAGATTACTATGTTATCGGTCAACAAGCAGGAAAACAAGCAATTGCTATCTTAAAAGGTGAATCTCAACCTCAAGATATGGCTATTACTACTCTTCCAGCTAAAGATTGTAAATACTATGTGAATAAAGATACTGCTGATAAATTGGGTATTACTATTCCTAAAGAATTAGCTGAAAAAGCAACAATATTACCAGAATAGGAGCTTTATAAATGGGTTTATTATTATCTTTACAAGGTGCGATAGGTCAAGGAATATTATGGGGAATTATGGCTCTAGGTATTTATATGACTTTTCGTATATTAGATATTGCTGATTTAACTGTTGATGGAAGTTTTGCAACAGGTGGTGCTATTTGTGCAATTAGTATTGTTGCTGATATTCATCCTATCATCGCAATTCTTCTTGCAACACTTGGTGGTGGAGTCGCAGGATTAATTACTGGTTTTTTACACACAAAATGTAAAATGCCTGCTATTCTTGCTGGGATTTTAACTCAGTTAGCCTTATATTCAATTAATTTAAGGATTATGACAAAAAGTAATATTCCTTTACTTCAATCACCAACTTTATTTAAAGATTTAGCAAAATTTATTAATGTTCCAACTGCTTGGATTACAATCATTATTGGTCTTATTTGTTGTGTGATTGTAACAGCTGGAGTTTATTGGTTCTTAGGAACTGAAATGGGTTCAGCTCTGCGAGCAACTGGAAATAATGAAAATATGGTACGTGCAAATGGTGTGAATACGGATACAACAAAATTAATTGGTTTAATGTTATCAAATGCTTTAGTAGCATTAAGTGGTGCTTTAGTCACTCAACAACAAGGTGTTGCTGATGTTAAAATGGGAACGGGTGCTATTGTTATTGGACTTGCTTCTATTGTTATTGGAGAAGTTATTTTTGGTAAAAAAGCTGGTTTTAAATTAAGATTAACATCTATTATTGTAGGTTCTATTATATATCGTATTATTGTTGCTATTGTTTTACAACTTGGTTTAAATACTGATGATTTAAAATTATTAACTGCATTTATTGTTGCGGTTGCATTAACTGTACCAATCATGTTAGATAGACAAAAACAAGTGGCAATGTATAAAAAATTAACAGGAAAGGAATTTGATCAAAATGCTTAAATTACAAAAAGTTACAAAATCCTTTAATGTTGGAACAGTCAATGAGAAAAAAGTTTTACATGGTGTTGATTTAGAATTACAAGATGGTGACTTTGTGACTGTTATTGGTGGTAATGGTGCTGGTAAATCAACATTACTCAATATGATTGCTGGTGTTTATCCTATGGATAGTGGAATCATTACTTTAGATAATGAAAATATTTCACTTTACCCTGACTACAAACGTGCCAGATTAATTGGGCGTGTTTTCCAAGATCCAATGATGGGGACTGCTGCTGATATGCAAATTATTGAAAATCTTGCTATGGCAAAACGTAGAGGGAAAAAAAGAACATTACGCTGGGGTGTCACAAAAACTGAACATGAAGAATATTATGATATTGTTAAATCTTTAGGACTTGGTCTTGAAGAACGACTCACAAGTAAAGTTGGGCTATTATCTGGAGGCCAAAGACAAGCATTGACACTCTTAATGGCAACTTTACAAAAACCAAAATTGCTACTTTTAGATGAACATACAGCGGCTTTAGATCCTGCAACAAGTGCTAAGGTTTTATCTTTAACTGAAAAAATTGTCAATGAACAAAAATTGACAACTTTGATGATTACTCATAATATGAAAGATGCTATTGATGTTGGAAATCGACTTATTATGATGTATGATGGTCATATTATTTATGATGTTCGTGGTGAAGAAAAGAAAAATTTAAAAGTTGCTGATTTGCTTAAAAAGTTTGAAGAAGCAAGTGGTGAAGAATTTGTTAATGATAGAATGTTACTAGGATAGGAGATGTCTCCTATCTTTTTATATAGAAAAGTTTATCTTTTTCTAAGACACAATAAAAAATATTTTTATAATCATCAATACCATCTTTTTTCAATAAATCAAATAACCATTTTCTATCCTTATTCATAGTCTTTAAAATATCATCATTAATCACACCATCACTAATCAAAGTCTCAGGAACATATACTTCATTCTCTCCTTTTTCAATAATAGAAAGATTTCCATCTGTTTCTAAGACTGCAAATTCAACTTGTGATAAAGTCCCTATTCCCTGTTCTCTTAAATGATGACATAAATCATCAATCGAATAATTTAACGCCATCATCTTCTCTTTATTCAATTTTCCCTGATAAATAATATAAGTAGGATTCCCTTCTAACAGTTTCTTTACTGCCTTATACTTTAATGATAAATATGAACACAGTTTATCTAGTACAACAATAGATAAAACCGCAATAGCTCCTTGTAAAAAATTAACATTATTATCACCAATAGATATAGTCATCAATTCACTAATCAACAAAAAGACAATCAAATCTGAAATTGTTAATTGAGACATCTCTTTCTTTCCTAGAAACCTTAATGCTGCAACAAGATAAAAATAAGCAACAATACATTCTAAAAATATTTCAACATATTTCATAAATACAACCTCTTTTCATATAATATACAAGGAGGAAAATATGAAAAAAACAATACGTACTTATATTTATACAATATTATTATTTTTAATTCCCTTTGTGTTTATTTCTTTTATTTTAGCCATTTTATCTTATTTCATGCAGTTAAATTCTTTAACTATGAATATTATTATTCAAACAATTTCTTATGTATTATTGGTTATATCTGCACTTTATTTTACTTCAAAAATAAAAAATGGACGTTTGAAGCATTGTTTTGTCTTAGGGCTTATTTATTTTCTTATTAGCCTATTTATGCACTTAGGAAATATTCACATTATCCATTTACTATTAAAACCACTTATTTTTATATTTATAGGATTATATAAAGAATTAAGAGATCGTAGTATATAAAAACAGGAAAACATTACACTTCCTGTTTTTTATTTAATATTAAAATAACTAACAATAAAATAACTTCACAAAAGATAAGTGCATATGATTGTATCCAATTTGTGAATATTGTTCCTAAACCTGCTCCTACAATAAAGAAAAAAATAATCATATAATACTTTAAACTTACATATAATTTTTCTTTTTCTTTACTTTGATTATATTTAAAAAGATATTCTGTTGCACTCCTTAAATTCCCTGTGCACATTGTAGAAGCATACGAATAACCTTGAAACTTTCGAAATGATTGAACTTGCAAAGAACATACAAAAGATATCAGCACATTACAAACCATATCCATCATATGAGTAGGTATAAACATGACAAGCATAAGAACTATCAATTCAACAACAAGAATAATTTGTCGCCAATGAATCTTAGAATGATGCCAATAGTATTTTCTAATCTTTTCAGCAAGTAATATTCCTAATACAAATGCAATAACTGGTAAAAGATAATATAAAACTCTATTAAAATGTCCCTCCATAAAATGAATACCTAATAAAACAATATTTCCTGTTTGTGCATTTGCAAAGACTTGACCCCTACATAAATAAGTATATGCATCTAAAAATCCACCTATTACAGCAAGAAATATTCCAATAATAAGACTATCTGACATTTGTCGATTTTCCATATTTTACCCCCTAAAAGAAAAGATGATGTCTCCATCATCTTAAGATAAATATTCTATCTTTAAAATCTTAACTTCATAAGGTTCTGCAACCCCTACTGAAACAATTTCATTAACGCCATGATCTAAAATTGCTTTTGCTAAAGGAGATTCATTTGAAATTTTTCCATTTAAAGGATCAGTTTCAAAAGTCCCAACAATTGTATAAGCTTCAGGTTCAGCATTGTCTTCAGACAAGTCTAAAATAGTAACTGTTGCCCCTGGTTTCGCTACTGTAACGTCCATTTGAGATTCATCAATAATTTGAACGTGTAATAACATTTGATCAATTTCTTTAATTCTTGATTCAATATGAGCTTGTTTATCTCTTGCTGAATCATAGTCAGCATTTTCTGATAAGTCCCCTTGAGAACGAGCTAATTGTAATTCTTCAATAACTTTAGGTCTTTCAACATTAATTAAATGTTCTTTTTCTTTTTTTAATTTTTCAACCCCACTTTGGGTTAAAAGTACTGCATCATGATCCATGTTTTTCACCTCACGCCTTATAATATAACATATTCCCTATTTTTTGTAAATAAAACTCTTTCGTTATTCTTAGATAGTTTTTTGGTTTTTAAAAAAATGAATGAACTTATACTTTATTTTGACATCTTTCTTCCCATATCATTTGCCTGCACTGGATAATCAATATACATATATAAAACTTCCATTGGATGATTAGCAACCTCAATATCTTCCATGTCTTCATTATAAAGCTTTTCTACTTTCATAATATAGTTATCATGATAAGGAGAAAAGATTTCAATCATCTCTCCTACTTTAAAATGATTACGTTGTTCTATTTTTGCAAGTTTTGTTTGAGGATTATAGTCTATAACTCTAACGACAAATTCCTGTGTTGGATGTTCATCTCTCAACAAAAACAATTGTTCCTCGCTTGTAGGATTATCATAGAAAAAGCCATGACATAATGCTCTATTTGCTGCTTTATTTAATTCTAAACGATATTTTTCATCTTGAATAAAATGATCAGGGTCTTCACAATATGCATCTATCAACTTACGATATGTTGAAACAATTGTTGCAATATAATGAATAGACTTCATTCTTCCTTCAATTTTAAATGAATCTACACCTAATTCTATCAACTCTCCTATATGATCAACTAATGACATATCCTTGCTAGACATACTAAAAGGCATATCATTTTCTTTATTGACCAATTGATTATTTTCATATAAATCATAATACCAACGACAAGATTGTGAACATCCTCCCCTATTCGCATCCCTACGACTCAAATAATTGGACAACATACATCTTCCTGAATAATGAATACACATCGCTCCATGTATAAAATACTCAATATCAATAGGTGTATGTTTCATAATAACCTTTAAATCCTCATATGTTGTTTCTCTCCCTAATAC
>CAJUJC010000008.1:26987-32843 GCA_910586805.1 uncultured Erysipelotrichales bacterium
ATACAACTCTATCCATACCCATGTCAGCATAAAACTGAATAGCCTTTAAATTAAGTGTAGATAATTGTGTTGATACATGAACTTCTAATTTTAAATTTAATGACTTTGCAATGTTCATAATATAGGGATCAGCAACGATAATAGCAGTAACCCCAATATCATCTAACTTTTTTAAATACTCTTCAATACCATTAATATTATCTTGATGCAAAATAATATTACATGTCACATGAATATGAGCATTATATTGAGAAGCAAACTCTACTGCTTCTTGAATATCTTCAATGGTAAAATTAGAGGCCTGAGAACGAAGTGAAAATTCCTTTCCACCAACAAATACAGCATCTGCTCCATACATAATTGCTGTTTTGAGTTTCTCTAAGTTCCCAGCAGGTGCCAACAACTCAGGTTTTTTAATAATTTTTCTTTTCCCATCAATGATTTGACTGATTTCTCTCATTATCCATTTTCCTCATATCTTCTAATTTATAAACCGTTTGATCAAACAAAAATCCTCTATCTAATGGTGTTTTTAACCTATATAATAAATTCATATATTCTTTAACATCTCTATCATACGTTTCCTTTTTCAAACTCATTAATGCATCACTATATAATGATGCAACTTCAATCGCTTCTTCTTCATTCATCATTAATGTTTCAATATACCAATAATCAAAATGATGAATTTGATTCAATAAATCTAATGTATATAGTCTTGTCTTAGAAAAAATATGTACACCTTTTTCATCTTCATAAACTTGAAATTCATAATCACTATTTCTTGCTTTTAAAGTAAGATTATTTTGACCTTTTAAATCAAATGACAATGAAGATGCTTCTTTATAATTAGAAAGAAGTTTTCTTTTACTTGTTGCAATATATTCAACACCATGCCCATGAATCATTAAAGGCATAGAGACTTCATTTTGTATAATCAATTGTTCTTCTAAAGGAATAACTTTAGAAATAAATGCACTTGTTATACCATGATTTTTTAAAGTATTTAATGTATATGCATTTGTATTCAAAGTATCAGGAGAATACATCATATCAAAACTATAATTTTTTTCCTTAACAATTTGTAATACACCAAAATCTTGAAACACGATTCCATAAACACCAATTTCATTTAAACAATCAATATATTTTTCAATATCATCCATCATATATTGATCATATAAAGCATTCATAGCAACATAAAAATGACATTGTGGATACATATCAATCATATCTTTCATCTCTTCTATCTCAAAAGAAAATGGATAATAAAATGAATGTTTTCCACCCAGTACAAATATATCTATTCCCATACTGACATAATCATATAATCTTTCTTTTTTATTTAACGATAAAATTATCTTCATCATTTACCCTTTCTTTTTATCACACATATTCCATCACCAACACCATAGTAATGAACGTCATAATCCTCATGATTAAAAATCCAATCCTTAAACCTTTTTATCTTCTTAACTAACTGTTTTGTATTTCTATTTTTAATATGATCTATATCAAAAATCATACCATGAAAATCTAAATTATCAACAATAACAATACCATTATTCAATACAAGAGGAATATACTTTTCAAAAAACTTTTGATATTGTGCTTTCGCAGCATCAATAAATAAACAATCATATGGAGCATATTTTAATCTTGATTCATCAAAAGTCAAAGCATCATCATGAAAAATAGAAATTCTATCTTCCAATCCTCTTTCTTTTATATTTTTGACTGCTTCATTATAACGTTCTTCATTTAACTCAATTGTATCTATTTTTAAATCCTCAACATGAGTAACCATCATCATAGCTGAATAACCAATGGCTGAACCAATTTCTAAACAATTTTTTGCATCAATTTGTTTTAACTGTGAAATTAAAAAGAGTATTCCCTCCTTTTGCATAACAGGAATATTTCTTTTTAAGGCATCTTGTTCTAATTCTTCAAAACTTTTCATACTAATACCACTTATTCTCTTTAACAGCTTTTTTATGCTCACCATATGTTTTTGAATAAATCACAGTTCCATCTTCTTTTGCAAAGAAGAAGAAATAATCATGATGAGAATAATTGATACAATCTTTTATTGTTTTTTCACTCACTGTACTAATCGCTCCGATAGGCAATCCAGCATATCTATATGTATTATAAGGTGAATCAACTTGTGTTTGTTTAATAGAAACATTTACTCCTGTTCTTTGTAAAGCATAATTCACTGTAATATCACTTTGTAATTTTTCACCTTTTTTCAAACGATTCATGAAAACACCAGCTATTTCAGGTCTATCTTTATCAAACAAAGATTCTCTTTCTACAACTGACACAAATGATAAAAATTCATGAACACTCCATCCCATCTTTTCAATGTCTTCTTTATATGGAGTCAATTTTTTATCCATCATATCTAATGCAAGTTTTGTCATATCTTTCAAATTAGGTTCATCACCTGTTACAAAATATGTTTCAGGATATAAATATCCTTCTAATGGATACATTAATTGATTATTTAATATACTTTTATCAATAAACCAATATTCATTGATTAATGAATTTAAATAATCTTTATCTTCCCATTGTTTAATGACCTCATCAGTAGAAACACCTAAAATCTTTGCAAAGGCTTCAGCAACTTGAGGAATTGTATTTCCTTCTTTAATTGTAAGTTTTGATTGTAAAATATATTTTGAATCAGGATCATTCATTATAGAATATATCTTAGACAATGACATATTTTTATTAAAAATATATGTATTTGCCTGTAAATGATCATATGAATTTAATTTTAAGAAAATTTTTCCACATAATTTGTTATTGACAAGTCCTGCTTCATCTAATGTATTTAAAATTGTTGATGCATTAGATCCTTGTTCTATTTGTACAATGACTTCTTCATCTTGAGAAGAAGGTGCACTTATTCCCCAATGATAAAAAAGGACAATCCCTATCACTAAAGCAACAATAACTCCAATAATCATTGCTAATATTTTTTTATTCTTCATAAAATTCACCACCATTTCTATTATAGGTTATTTTCATATAATAATCAACATACATAGAAAAAAGACCGAATATAATTCAGTCTAAATTCCTCTACCTTCTACTAAACAAACAGGTTCTCCTACCATATATGAAAAATGAGTTTCAAATAAAATACCTTTTGTTTCATTATCTTTTATTTCAAAAGTTTCTAAAGTTCCACCTTTTTGAGAAGCCACAACCAACCATTGGTTATTAATTAAAATCATAGCTCTAGGATTTTCATCAGTATCTACTGAATCCGCAAATGTTAATTTGCCTGTTTCTTTATTAATGGTAAACACTGATACAGAATCGTAACCTCTATTTGATACAAATAAATATTGACCTTTTTCATCAATAACAATATCGCCTGCTAAGCTAACTTCATCAAAATCGTCTTTATCATAAGTATCTATTTCTTGTACAAATGAAAGTTGGCAATCATCATATTGATATACAGCAACTGTATTTGATAATTCATTTAAAATATATGCAAATTTTCCATCAGGAGAAAATATCATTTTCTTTGGTCCACTTCCAGGATTTAAATGAATAGAATGTTCATCATCACGAGTTAGTTGATGTCTTTCTCCAACACTATATAAAACAATTTCATCAGTTCCCAAATCACATACAAAAATTCTTTTTTTATCAGGAGTTTGATCAATATAGTGAGGATGTGGTTCTTCTTGTCTTCTTTCAACAGGACCACTTCCTTCATGCTGGAGGACTTGACTCACTTTCACAATCTTTTGTTTTAAAATAGGAATTGTCACAATCTCATTATTATAATAATCAACTGCATAAGCACAACTACGTTCTTCATTTACAAATGAATCCATAAAAGTTTTGCCATGATGAAATACTTTAGCAGCTAAACCAAATTGTAAATCCATTGTTGCATATTGATGTAAACCACCATCTGTTGGACGTCCAGTGCTATTTTTATAACATACATAAATAAAACGTTCTCTTTTAAATAGAGCTGTTGGATTTGCTGGTGATTTATAAAATTTTTTCTTTAAAAGTTCTCCATTTTCAATATCAATATGAAAAACATACATTCCTCTTGTTAAATCATTACCATAACTTCCTACAAATATAGGTTTTACTTTTCTTCTTTTACCAAAAAACAAAAAAGCCATTTTTTCATTCCTCCTTAATAAAGAAGGATAACACTCGTTATCCTATTCTTCATCTTCTAATTCTTCTTCAGCTACAAAGCTATTAAAAACTTCTTCAATCATTTCCCATTCTTCTGGTGTTTCTACTGGAAATAATTCTCCTTCATCTGTATAAATAGACGAATAAACTTGAGGTTCTTCAGCTTCGCTATCATAATATAAAACATATTGTTTTCCAGTTTCTTCACTATCAAATGTAAACAAAACATCAAATTCTAATTCATTACCTTCATCATCAATAACTTGAATTTTTTCGATATCCATTTTTCTATCTCCTTTGACCATCTAAATATCCTTGTAAAATCTGAACAGCAGCCATTTTATCAATAACCTGCTTTCTTTTCTTTCTTGAAACATCCGCAAAAATTAATTGATTTTGAGCCATAACTGTTGTTAATCTTTCATCAATTAATATAACCTCTACATCCATCATCTTCTCTAGTCTTTCCTTAAAATCAATAGAGATTTGTGCTCTCTCGCCCAAATCTCCATTCATATGCTTAGGTAAACCGAGAACAATTTTATGTATATTATTTTCTTCAACAATGTCTTTAATGTGATATGCAGCACTTTTATAATGATTTTCTTTAAAATGATAAGTTTCTACTCCATGGGCAATCATCCCTAAAGCATCACTCATTGCAATACCACATGTTCTTGATCCCAAATCTAATCCTAATATCTTTTCCACTTATTTTGACTCCAAATAAAACTTCACTAATTCTTCAATAATTTCATCACGATCAATTTGTTGAATAATTGAACGCGCTCCCTTATGACTTGAAATATATGCAGGATCATTAGAAATTAAATAGCCTGCAATTTGATGAACTGCATTATATCCTCGTTCATCTAATGCTTGTGCAACACTCATCAAATGAGAATGTATAACCTCACGTTTGATTTCCTCTGTACTAAATAAACGTGTTTGCGTAAAATCTCTACCCATAATGCATACCTCCTGTCTATATACTTCTTATATTACACTAATTTGAAAGAAATTTCTAGTAAAGTTTTAGAATAAATTTTTAATTTGTGCAATAGCTTGCAAAATTTGTGATTGATCCTGACATCCACCTTGAGCAAAGTCAGGTTTTCCACCACCTCTTCCTCCAGTTACAGCATTTATTGTTTTAATGATATCTCCTGCTTTCAATCCATTTTGAACCATTGAAGGTGTTAAACCTACAAAATAAGAAACTTTTCCTTCATATTCACTCACCAGTACAACCACACCATTTGTAAGTTGATCTCTTAATTCAAATGCCATTGCTTTTGCTGTTGAAGTATCTTTGTTTTCTTCAATAAATAAGAATTGAACACCATTGATTTCTTCAATATTTTTAGACTTTTCTTTAGCTTCAATACTATTTAATTTATCTAAATAGTGATCTCTTTCTTTTTTTACAAGACTTGCCTCTTCTATAAATTGAGATACCTTTTCAACAATTTCATTTTTATTCTTTAACTTCATTAAATCACTTATTTTTTGAATTGTTTCTTCATTTTTCTTTAATGATAAATATGCTTTTTGTGCTGTAACTGCTTCGATTCGTCTAACTCCTGAACCAACACTTTCTTCACTTTCAATCTTAAACAATCCTATTTGAGCACTGTTAGAAACGTGGCATCCACCACATAATTCTTT
>CAJUJC010000009.1 GCA_910586805.1 uncultured Erysipelotrichales bacterium
CGAATAAGTCCTTGCAATCTTCTTTAACTACCCAATAACTATCGTTAAGTGATAAGCCCTGACAGATTTCAATAATTCCTTTGGTATCTTTTTCGTTCAATCCAATTCTTGCTAAAAAATTTGATACATATGCTCTATTTCTTGGAATAGTTCTTTTTTCTAGCCACCTTTTCAGTGATTTATCATTTATATCTAAATCTAAAGGAATTTGAGATTTCATGCTTTCATCAACTGAGATTATATGAACTTGTAATCCATCATTTGTATTTTCCATAGAAAAATACAATAAATCATTATCAAATTGTTTTAAAATATAATTCATGAAAAACACACCCTTTCGTTATTTAAAAAGACATTCTAAAAAATTTAAAATGTCTTTGAATTCTCTTGGTGGAGGTGAGGGGAATCGAACCCCTGTCCAAAAGCCGTCCCATATAAGACTTCTACAGCTTATCTTATGGAATGTATTTAACTAAGCTACGATCCATAAGCAGTCTTTCACTTAGCGATTCTGTTAATTTTCGTGATATGCATCCAGACTCTACATATCCTTAACCTATAAGTTATGTTACCAGTTCTATATCCATAGGTATGACATAGGCTGATATTCGCTAAAGTCTATCGTCGACTAGCAAGCGAAAGATAATTGTTGTCTGTTTCCAGATATTTTTTGATGCATTTAACGTATGCCTACGGCTGCAATCCTATTCAAACTGACCCCTGTCGAATCCAAGACACCCCCAGATTAATAAGCATTTTTCAATGCTCTTTCAACATCTCTTTTTGCATCTTTTGCTTTAAGAGCCTGTCGTTTATCATATAATTTCTTACCTCTTGCTAAAGCAATCTCTACTTTAAGTTTAGAAGCATTGAAATATAGTTTTGTAGGAATAATTGTTAATCCATTTTCTTTAACCTCTTTTTGAAGTTTTTTTATTTCTTTTCTATGCAATAATAACTTTCTTGTTCTTAAAGGTTCATGATTAAATCTATTTCCTTGCTCATAAGGAGCAATATGCATATTTTCGATATAAGCTTCATTATTTTTGATACGAATGAATGCATCTTTTAAATTTGTACTGCCCTTACGTACTGACTTAATTTCTGTTCCTCTAAGCTCAATACCAACTTCATAAGTATCCAATATAAGATAGTCATGATAGGCTTTTTTATTTTGTGAAACAATCTTCATGCATATCCCTCCTTACTTTCTTTTTCTAATAAATTTTCTTTGTCTATTTGACTTATTTATTTTACCCTTTTTCTTAACATTTGTCTTTACTTTTTTGTCATTTAAATAAATTGTTTTTTTCTTACGCAATTTTCTTTCCTGACCTACAAGAGTAAAGTCAATAGTCTTCTCATGTTTATTACAAGATAAAACTTTAATTTTAACTTTATCAGATAATTTATAAGTTTTACCTGTCATTTCTCCAACAAGCATTAAATTCTTTTCATCATAATGATAATAATCATCAGTTAATTCAGTAATATGAACCAATCCATCAACAGTATTAGGTAACTCTACAAAAAATCCAAACTGTGTAATAGATGAAATCATTCCCTCAAATTCTTCACCAATATGCTTAGACATGTATTCAGCCATTTTCATATCATCTACTTCTCGCTCAATATCAATAGCTTTTCTTTCACAATTCGATGAAGATTCAGCTAATACTGGAATAACTTCTTCAAAATGAGGAATTTTATCTAATTTTTGTTCAAATAAATATGTTCTAATCAAACGATGTACTAATAAATCAGGATAACGCCTAATTGGTGATGTAAAATGTGTATAATACTCATCAGCTAATCCATAATGACCTAAACACTGTTCATCATAACGTGCTTTTTGCATACATCTTAAAAGAAGTGTCGCTATAATTGTATGTTCATCAGTTCCCTTTGATGCATCAACAATTGCACTTAATTCATTTGGATAAACATGTTCTAAAGAACCTTTAATAGAATATCCTAATGGTTTTACAATAGATACAAATTGTTGTAATTTCTTAAGTTTTGGATGTTCATGAACACGATAAATAAAAGGTAAATCCATCCATTTAAAATGTTGAGCAACTGTTTCATTGGCACATAACATAAACTCTTCAATAATACGATCAGAAACACCTCGTTCTCTTAATACAACATCAATAGCATTCCCATCTCCATCAACAAGAACTTTTCCTTCATTCACATCAAAATCAATCGCACCTTTTTGATCACGTTTCTTTCTTAAAAGAGAAGCAAGTTCTTCCATCAAAAAGAATAAATCTACAACATCATCATATTCTTCTTGTAAATGTTTATCTCCAGCTAAAATCTTATTAACATTATTATAAGTCATACGATGTGATGAACAAATAACTGTTGGTTTTATATCATGACTGACAACATTTCCATTTTCATCAATTTCCATAATACAGCTTATAGCATATCTATCAACACGAGGATTCAATGAACAAATACCATTTGATAATTTATGTGGTAACATAGGAATAACTCTATCCACTAAGTAAATAGATGTTCCTCTTTTTACAGCCTCTTTATCTAAAGGAGACCCTTCTGTAACATAATATGACACATCGGCAATATGAACTCCTAATTGATAATGATTATTTTCTAATTTTTTCAATGAAATGGCATCATCTAAATCTTTAGCATCATCACCATCAATAGTAACAATCATTTCATTCCTTAAGTCCACTCTCTTTTCAATATCCTTATAATCAATTTCATTAGGTATACCTTCAATAAAATCATAGACATCTTTAGGAAACTCTATATCAACATCATATGAATGAACGACTGATAATATATCAACACCTGGATCATTTCTATGTCCAATAATCTTGACAACATCACCTTTAATTTGTGGTTTAAATGTTTTCACATCTACAACAACTTTATGTCCAATCATCGCACCATGCATATGTGCATGATCCACAAATATAGGTTTTGTAAACTTTGGATCATCAACTTGTATAAAGAAATCTCTTTTTCCTTTTTTAACCTCACCAACATAACGTGTTTTTCCACGTTTAACAACACGTTTTACTCTTCCTTCTTCACGTTGACCTTTAGAAGGAATTTTTTCAATTAAAACAGTATCTTTATCATAAGCATCTTTTAAATTCGTTTCATGAATATAAAATTCTCTTTCCTCGTCAACTTTCACAAATGCAAATCCACGTTTATTCATTTCTATAATACCAGTATAAAAATGAAGTTGCTCACTTAAATAATATTCATTCTTATGATTTCTTACAATCATTCCTTCATCTTCTAATGCATTCATTAATTTAATAAAAGATATATAGTCAGTTGTTTCAACCATTTCAAAATATTGTGCAAGTTCATCTATCTTTCTATATGTATACTTTTCATCTTCTAAAAGTTTTAAAATTTTTTCTTTCATTTTCTCACCTCCTCTTTAGTATAACCAAAAATAAAAATGGGACACATCATGCCCCATTATTTTTAACCCATTCTAATTAAAATCGCAATCACAAAGAAAGCAATTCCTAATCCCACAGTAATTCTAGAAAGTATCAAATCAGCGCCTCTCTCTTTTTGATTCGCAAAAAGATTAGAACTTTGACCTGTTAAGGCATTAACAATACCATCAGATTTACCACTTTGTAATAGGCATACAATAATAAGAGCTACTGAAACAATCATTAATAAAATATCTAACATTGTGATACCTCCTTTTCTTTAAAATTTCACATTAGCATTGCAATAATAACACATTCCTCATAAAAATACAAGAACTTTATTTATTCAAACAATAATATTAAATTCTATATTGTCTCAACAAGTTAAATGATTATTAAAAAAGATACAGTTCTATAATTTTATAATCTAAAGATAATTGTATATAAAAGATGAAATTGAAAAGGATTGATTTTCATATTCATTAAATAAAATCAATCCTTTATTAATACAAAACTACTCATTTACATAATTCTTTAGAAAAGAAAATACTGTTTTATAATATGTGTCTGCATCAACATCAGCGCTTTGCCCATGTCCTGCACCATCTACAATTAGCAATTGTTTTTCCCCAGTATATTCTTCATATAACTTTTCTCCCATGCTTGTAGGTACATAATCATCGCTACCACCATGAATAAACAAAATTGGCAATGTTGCTTTTTTTAATTGCTCTTGTGCATCAGCATTATAAAATGAGAACCCTAAACGTATTTGCCCCACAATTGAGGCAGCTGGTAAAAACGGAAAAGATGGTAAACCAAAACGTTCTTTTAATTGATCCTTAAACATATCATAAGCACTTGTATATCCACAGTCTTCTACCACTGCCACAACTTGCTTTGGTAATAATTCATTTTCTCCTGCTGCCATCATGATTGTTGCTGCACCCATAGATTCTCCATATAAAATAATTTGTGCCTTTTGATCTTCCTCACAAATACATTTTGCCCAAAGAATGATATCATCTTTTTCTAACCATCCCATAGATAAAAAGTCTCCCTCACTCTTCCCACGACCACGTTGATCAATAGCAATAACATTCCAACCCTTT
Source organism: uncultured Erysipelotrichales bacterium (assembly GCA_910586805.1). Lineage (GTDB taxonomy): Bacteria > Bacillota_I > Bacilli_A > Erysipelotrichales > Coprobacillaceae > MGBC140090. The sequence continues at coordinate 4,550 of CAJUJC010000009.1, forward strand.
TCCACAAATGGAACAATAGCAGGAGCAATATCACGATGATCTACTGTATAGCCATGAACAGCCAAAACATAAATATGAGAATCTTGATTTCCTTCATAGACTTGAGCCCATAACTGCTGTCCCTGTTGATTTTTTATTGTCCATTCTTTTAATTGTTGATTTTTAACCCATTCATCATAATATGCTTGAGCTTTTGTATCTTGATGTCCAGTATATGCTTCTCCATTCATCGATCCAATACACCCCTGTTCATCAACAATAAGTGCATAATTAATCAAATAATTTCCAGCAAAACCACAAATTCCAATTGCGAGTACACATACTGTAATGATAATACATATCCAAAATTTCTTTTTCTTTAACATATATTAACCCTCATTTCATCATATATCCTTATTAATAAAACATCATTAGCTTTCAATCTCTTCTTTTGCAATCTGAGCTATCAACTTAAATAGCTTCAACGCTTTTTCAGCATTATCCATTCCCACACGTTCTATCAATCTATCTACAATTCGCAAAATGCGTTCATGCTCCTTTTCATATAACGAAGTTTGATCTTTATTCAAAGTCACAAAAATTTGACGTTTATCTTGTTTAGAACGTAATCGTTGAATCAATTGCTTTTCTTCCATTGAAGTTAATGTTCGATTCATTTGTGATTTTAACATACCTATTTCATGACATAGATCAGTTGCAGTCACATTGTTATCTTGATTATGATAAAGATAACGATAAATCAATATTTCGTTCAAAGGCATTTCTGATACAATTTTTTCATTATTAATAGCGATTGTGAGTTGTAACCATGCTTCTAAAATTTCTTCATTCATTTTTTAATTGTCACCTTCTTTTAGATTGTTCACTATGTGAACTATTTATATTATAAATAAATTCATTGATTTGTCAATCTTTTTATCTAATAAAAAAGCATCGTTAAAAACGGTGCTTATGTTTAATAATTTGAAATTGTCTCATAGAACTTTATTCACCTAGAGCGACAACACTAAATCTTTGATCTTTTTCAATCAAAGTAACAGTTGTTTTTAAACGATCAGAATTAATAATTGGATTTGTCTCATTAAAAAACACTTCAATTTGTAAATCATAATAACTATAATCTTCTAAACCTATTAATGCTTTTTTAGACTTTTCATAAGATACAATACGATAATCTTTAACTTGTTGATTATTCATTTGAAGTTGTATATAGTGATTTGCATCTTTATAGTAATCTTCTGATGCATAAACCATAAAATCATCTTTCTTCTCACTGTAAAAATAATCAACTCCACCAATTTGATCCTTTTCTTTATTTGATAAAGTATAATAGTCACAAATAAAATAAGTGCCTACCATTTTACCAATCATCTCTTTATCCTTTTCTTCAATAGCTATTTTTAATTGATTATATACTGTTCCCATCAACTTTGTTTCTTTATCTACAACCTTATAAACAACTTTTAATTCCTGTGATGGCTTCTTTTTCTTTGGCTGATTATTTATTAAGAAAAGACCTGAGCAAATAATACCAATAATTAAAACAATAATAATTGTATATCTTGTTTTGAGTTTATTAACAACTCTTCTATATGGTTTTGTATCTTTAATAGATGGTAAATATTTACTTTTAATAAAAATATTAGCTACTGTCAATAATGGTTTATACTTACGATCTATCATGCTTGTTGCTTCTACAAATAATTCAAACAATATCATAAGAACAACAAATATTACAGATGCAACTATTTTATCAAATAAATATATGTATGAGCATATTGAAAATAAAATCGTAATAAAATATAAAATCAATACACTTTTTGTTTGTCCCAATTCTAAAGAAAACATTAATTTATGATGCAAATGATTTCTATCTGCTTCACTAAAACTCTTATGATGAACCTTTCGTCTTACAATAGCTATTAATGTATCCATAATAGGAACCATTAATACAACAATTGGTGCTCCAAGCGTGAAAAATGATGAGCTTTTATATCCAAAACCAAGTAATGATATAACAGCAATCATAAATCCAATAAATAATGCTCCGCAATCACCTAAAAATATCGATGCAGGATGGAAATTATAAACAAGAAATCCACCAATAGCTCCAGCAAGTAATAATGATAGAGACGATATATCTGTTCTTCCATATGTCAAAGATGTAAGTGAGATTGTAACTAATACAATAATAGAAATTCCACCACACAAGCCATCTAATCCATCTATTAAATTAACTGCATTTGTAATACCTACAATCCAAATAATTGTAATCAAAATAGCTATAACATATGATATTTGACTTGGTAAAAATGGTAATGTAAAACCTTTTAATGCAATATCTCCACTAATAATAACAATTAATGCAGCAAGAATTTGCCCTAACATTTTTAATTTTGGTGATAAATCATGAATATCATCATAAAAACCAGTCATAAATATCACAAATCCACCTATTAGCATTGCATTAATTTGAATATCTGTCTTTAAAAAAATCATTGCTCCAATCAAAAAACTTATATAAATAGCATATCCACCAGTTCTTGCTATAATTCCTTTATGTATTGTACGATTATTGACATGAGCAATAATTCCTAATTTTTTTGATACTTTTCCAACAATAGGAACAAGGAGTAAACTTATTAAAAATGTGACAATAAATGACAAACATATTTCTAAACTCATATCAATGCTCCTTTCTTTTTGTTATTATAGTACAAAAATAGAAAAATTTGAATTTTATTTTTTAAATATCTTGAATTTATGCCACTATTCAATAAATTATATAATATATATTAAATTTTATATAATTTTTCTTAAATACATTTCACTATAATGACACATTCAAAAAAATAATAATAACAACTATTGAAAGATAAGCCTATTTATAAGATAATATACACATGAAGATATTTCATAAATATTATAAAAAGGAGAAAACGAATTATGCACAAATTAGGTATTTCAGTATACCCTGACAAATCACCAAAAGAAGAGGTATACGCTTATTTAGAGAAAGCTGCTAAATTAGGATATAGCAGAATTTTCACTTGTTTTTTATCTATTCCTGAAGATAAAAGAGAAAGTTACATTGGTGAATTTAAGGAATTCATGGATAAAGCTCATGAATTAGGATTTGAAGTTGCTGCTGATACAAATCCTGCTGTATTTGATATTATTGGAGCAAGTCCATCTAATATGAAGCCATTTGCTGACTTAGGTTTAGATATTATTAGAATGGATGGAAATTTTGGGACACAAGGTGATATTTTATTAACACGTAATCCTTATGGGATTAAGATTGAATTTAATGCAAGTATGGATATGGGAGTTGAGTTATTAATTAATAATGGTGGAAATAAGGATCAAATCATTATGTGTCATAACTTCTTCCCTGAAAGATATACAGGTTTAGATTTTGATTTATTTATGGATTATAATCGTTATTGGAAAGATTTAAACTTGCACACTGCTGCTTTTGTTTCTAGTAATAATGATCATACAATTGGACCATGGGAAGTTTTTTGTGGATTACCAACTGTGGAAATCATGAGAGGTTTACCTATTGAAGTTCAAGCACGTTATTTATTAGCTACTGGAGATGTTGATGATATTTTAATTGGTAATTATCCTGCTAGTGATGAAGAGTTAGAAGCTTTAGCAAAAGTGAATTTCCAAGCTATTGAATTAAGAGTCAATGAAGCAGAAGGCATCACCGATAAAGAAAGAGGTGTTATGTATGATTTTGCACCTCATTGGGACAGATACGATCATTCATCATTTATGTTACGTTCTAGTGCACCTAGAGTTATGTTCAAAGATAAAGAAAGTGTTCAAGATCCTGCTTTAATGGATAAAATGAAAGGTTTTGAAGATGACGATCATTCAATTCCACACCATGATACAGATAAAAAAGTCTTTACTCGTGGTGATGTATTAATTGTTAATGATAATTTAAAACATTATCGTGGAGAATTAGAAGTTGTTTTAACTGAAATTCCAAATGATGGTGAACGTAATTTAATTGCAACTATCAAAGAAGAAGACTTAGGTTTATTAGAATTTGTTAAACCTGGACATCATTTCAAATTTATTAAATAAGAGCTACTTAGGTAGTTCTTTTTTCATGCAAAAAGAGTTGCTTTATAAAAACAACTCCTCTAATTTATATGCAACTCCATCTTCAAGTACACTTAAACAAATATCTTCAGCTTTTTCTTTAATAACATCTAATGCATTTCCCATTGCAATAGGATGAGCTACTGTTTCAAACATTTCTACATCATTAGGTCCATCTCCAAAACAATAACTATCTTCTAAGGCAATTTCTAATTCATGAAGAACATCACGAATAGCTGTTGCTTTAGAAACATCTTTTGAATAAACTTCCATACTATGGTTATCAGGATGCAATTCATATGCAAACTTACCATAAATAGATTTAGCATATTCAAGCTCATCATTATCTTTAACCCAAACTTCTACTTTAACAACACGATGCAAAATTTCATCTTCATCAAAGTCATATATAAAATTTTTAAAATCTATATTAACATTTTTGAAGAATTCTAATAAACACTTTTGTTTTTTATGAATATAACTATAATCTGTTGATGATAAAATATATTCAATATTTCTCTTGTTCAAATTATCAACAAGTTCTTTAACATCTTCATATTTCAAGAACCTTGTTTTTAAATCTTGGTTATGATACTTAATACCTGCTCCATTAGCTAAAACATATCCATCAAAACCGATATCTTTAACATTATCAGCAATAAAAGCATAAGGTCTACCACTTGCTATAAAACAAAGATGCCCTTTTTGTTTTACATCACGAATTGCATTTTTTACTTTTTCTGTAATATATCCAATCTCTCCACTAAAAATAGTTCCATCTATATCAAAAAATATAATCTTTCTATTCATATTAATCTATCCACCCAAAATGTTGACAAGCTTTATAAATACCATCTTGAGATGCATCATCAGTAACATATGTTGCTTTTGCTTTTAACTCATCAATTGCATTTCCCATAGCAATATTTGTCCATTCATCAATAAACATACTTAAATCATTCTTTTCATCACCAAAAACAACAACATCTTTATAATCTCCACCAAAATGATCAACAACTGCTTTAATTCCCACAGATTTATCTCCTGGTTCAACAAACAAATATTCTTTATGGAAACGACACCATGGTAATTCTTTTAATGCTTCTAACTTTTGTTCTTCTGGTGCATAACATGCTATATAAACCTTATAAATTTCATCAAAATGTCTAGGATCTAAGCCTTCTTGAACAACTGTGTCCATATAAATATCATGAGTAAACTCATAAAATCTATCATCAGGTGCTAGTCTTCTTGTTTCATTATCAGGAGATAAAGCCCATATAAACCCTTTTTCTTTACATTCATCTACTAATTTTAAACATTTATCATAATCTAGTGGTTTAATCTCAACCAATTGTCCATCTATTGTAATTCCATTTCCACCATCACTAACCATATTCTTAAAACCTAATTTAACCATATGATCTTTTGCCATAGCATAGCTTCTCCCTGTTGCTATTGCAACAAAATGTCCTTGTTCTTCTAATTTTTTAATTGCTTCTTTTGCTGATTCAGGAACATATTGATCTCCAGGAGTACCAACTGCTAAAGTTCCATCAATATCAAAAAAGAAAAACTTTCTTTTGCTCATTCAAATCACCTCTTGCCATATTCTACCAACAAACCCTCTATTTGTCTTGTTTTTTACAGGATAAGAAAAAAAATAATGCTTTCGCATTATTCTTATTGTAAATATTGAGTGTTTTCTAACATAATACCGCAACCTTCAGCTACACAATCTAGTGCATTTTCAGCTACAAATACAGGTACACCTAAACCTTCTTCTAAGAATTTATCTAAATTATTTAATAAAGCTCCTCCTCCAGTTAAGAAGATACCTTTATTAACAATATCCGCTGATAATTCAGGTGGTGTTTGTTCTAATACTTGTTTAGTTGCTCTTAAAATAGTTTCACAACATTCATGTAATGCTTCTTCAGTTTCAGATGCATTTAATTGAATAGTATGTGGTAATCCAGTCACTAAATCTCTACCTCTTACATCCATAACATTTCTATCTGATGCTTGATAAGCAGTCCCAATAGTTGTTTTAATATCTTCAGCTGTACGATCACCAATTAACAATTTATATTTATCTTTAACATATTTAATTAATTCAGCATCCATCTTATCACCAGCAATCTTTAAAGATGTGCTTGTAACAATATCACCTAATGAAAGAACTGCTATATCAGTTGTTCCCCCACCAATATCAATAACCATGTTACCTGAAGGTTTAGAAATATCTAAACCTGCTCCAATAGCAGCAACTTTAGGTTCTTCTTCGATATACACTTTTTTTGCACCACATCTTAATGCAACATCTTGAATTGCACTTTTTTCAATTGATGTAATATTAGATGGACAACAAATTAAAATTGTTGGTCTTGAAAAAACACCTTTTAAATTTAATTTATTAATAAAGTGAGTAATTAAAATTTCTGTAATTTGAAAATCTGCAATAACTCCATCTTTTAAAGGACGAATCGCTTGAATCTTACCTGGAGTTTTACCAAGCATTTCTCTTGCTTCTTCTCCAACAGCGATAGGTTTGTTTGTTTCAGTGTTAATAGTAACAACTGAAGGTTCATTAACAACAATACCTTCACCCTTTACATAGATAAGAATGTTTGCAGTTCCTAAGTCAATACCAATTTCTTTTGATAATTTCATAAACATTCCTCCTATAAGCATTTCTATTGTATCATTTTTTTTACCAATTACAAGAATTTATATACGAAAATGTTCTTTCTTCCTCTAAAACAACAAAATAGCGACTATCTATCGCTATTTTATTGAATTTAACGGTTGTCCAATACACTTTTCAGGATTTAACATTTTATCATCTTTTTGCACTATAAAATGTAAATGATTTTTCAAATCAGCTTCATAAACATTTTCACCACTCACACCAATGACATCTCCTTGTTTGACTTGAGCATTCAACTCAACATTCACTTTAGATAATGATTGATATGTTGTAGAAATTTTATCTGCATTTGTAATAGTTACAACGAGTCCAAGAACAGGATCGTTTGTTTTCTTAGTTACAGTTCCACTAATTGAAGCTATAACATCAAATTTCTCATTCTTATTTGCATAATCAACACCTTGATTAGGTCTATAAACGCCTTCAAATAAGATTAAGGATTGTTCCTGCTTAGAAGAATCATCATCTTTATTATAATAATATCTTACAATTCCAATCCCATCTTTAACAGGTGCTTTTAATGTTTCAACTTTCTTTTCTTCTTCATCAGTTTTTTTATTTGTATCTTCTACTTTTACAACTGATTCATCTTCAAATTGATTTGCCTGATCGTCTATTATTCTTTGAATAATACCTATACCACCTAAGAACACCGCTAATGCTAAACCTACACCTAACAATCTTTTGTATTTTAAAGTTCTCTTATTCATACTTTCACCTCAACATAAGTATGAACAAAAGATTCAACTATATACTTAAAATTTTTATATTTTGATAATAATGCTTTAAAATTTTTTTATAATCATTTCCTTCTTGAGCCATACCTTCAGCACCATACTGACTCATGCCTACACCATGGCCATGTCCTCTTGTTGTAAAAGTATAGCCTTTTGATGTTAGAGATATTTGAAAACTAGATGAAGCAAGTCCTAATTTTTCTCTTACTTCTCTACCACTGTATTCTTTATGATTAATAATGACCTTGTCTACATAACCACTTTTTGTATAGGATGTAATTCTTATATCTGGTGAAGCCACACCAAATGCATTTGCTATTTGTTGTTTTGTAAAAGTTTTCGTTCTTTTATTTGTAGGATCTATTTTTAAATCCCAAGAACTATCCACAGATTTCAAATAAGCCACTTCACCACCAGTAAAATAATCTTCATTACTTACAGTTTTCCCATTACAGCTAGAAAAAAACAATGCTGATATATATTTTCCATTATAAGTCATGACTTCATTATGTGTTTCTTTGACTGCTTTTTCTATTTTCTCCTTATTTTTTTCATAATTCTTTCCCCAATTTTTCTTCATTTGACTATCAGTTAAATAGACTTGTGTATTTGTTGTGTTATCAACTTTTAAATTCCTACTCATAACAAAAGTACGACTTGCCACCACTTGTGCCTTTAAAGCTTCCAACTCAAAACTTGCAGGCATTTCTCCTGCAACAACGCCTACCAAATAATCATCTAATTTTAATTTCATCGTTTTTTCTTTTGTCTTTACTTCAACAACATATTGCTTATCTTCCTTTTTTGAACTTAAGTTTGTTTTTAGATCAATAAGCTCATCTTTATATTGAAAACAAGTTATACCTATTATTAAAATAAACACAAAGAATAGTTTTCCATATATTTTTTTCATGGTTTAATATATGAAAGATGTTTATATTTTATGATAAATAAAAAATCATTATATAAAATATTTGAGTAAACAATACTTTATTAATGATTACTTCTATTCTATTTACATATAAACAAAACTTTCCATTGCAAAATTTAAAATAAATGATGCAAATAAATACCCTAATGCAACTGAAGCAACAAGAAAGAAAATATAAAATTCTTTAACCTTACCTCTTTTAATGCTCTTTTCAAAATCAAAACAACTTAATCCAATCATTGCAAGTACAATAGAAATAATATAAACAAATATCCTAATTATATGATAGACCATCCAATCACCTCAAAAACATTATAACATAATTCATTAAAAAGAAAAAATAACACTCTTTTAATAACGATAATGACTTTAAAAATAATATTCTTTCTTCAGTATATAACTATATATTTCTATATGGATTTGCTATAATATTTCATAGGAGGAAAAACAATATGAAATATTTTACTTTATCACATACAGATTTAAAAGTATCAAGAATTGCTTTAGGTTGTATGAGAATCGCTGATAAAAGCGTAGAAGATGTAGAAAAATTAGTAAAAGTCGCATTAGATGAAGGAATTAACTTCTTTGACCATGCAGATATTTATGGAGCAGGAAAGTCTGAAACTGTGTTTGGAGAAGTTTTAAAAAGAAATCCTGGTATGAGAGAGAAGATGATCATTCAAACAAAATGTGCTATTGTATCTGGAAAAAGATATGACTTTTCTAAAGAACATATCATTAATAGTGTTAAAAAATCATTGGAAAGATTACAAACAAACTATGTAGATATTTTATTATTACATAGACCTGATGCTTTGTGTGAGCCTAAAGAAGTTGCTGAAGCATTTGATGAACTCTATGATGCTGGTTTGGTTCATTATTTCGGTGTTTCTAATCATACCCCTTTACAAATTCAACTTATTCAAAAATATACAAAACATCCAATAATTATTAACCAACTTCAATTATCTATTGTTCATTCTGTCATGATTGATTCAGGAATGAATATGAATATGAAAGAAGCTTGGGCTCAAGATAAAGATGGTGGCGTGTTGGATTATTGTCGTTTAAATGATATTACAATTCAACCATGGAGTGTTGTTCAAGCTTCATGGGCGGAAGGAACTTTCTTAAACAATTCTGATTATCAAAAGTTAAATGATGTCATGGATGAATTAGCTAAGGAATATAATGTAACTAAGAGTGCTATTGCTATTGCTTGGTTATTACGTCATCCTGCTTGTATGCAACCTATTGCAGGAACAACTTCACCTGCTCATCTAAAAGAAATTTGTGCATCATGTGATGTCGAATTAACAAGACAACAATGGTATGATTTATACTTAGCTGGAGGAAAACCATTACCATAAGGAGGATATTATGAAAATTGAATTACTTCCTTTAGATCAAATTGATCCTTATCAATTAGCGAATCATGCAAATGACTTTAATGTATCTCTTTATTTAACTAATTCATTCCCTTATCCCTATACTTTAGAAAATGCTCAGAGTTTTATTAATTTCTCACTTTCTAATCATCAACTTGATTTAGGAATTGTTGTAAATGATATATGTGTTGGTTGTATTGGTGCTGTTTTCAAAAAAGATATTTATACTTATAACTGTGAACTTGGTTATTGGCTATCTAGTCATTATTGGAACAAAGGAATTATGAGTCGTGTACTCCCTTATATGTGCGAATATATTTTTGAAAACTATAATATTCATAAAATATGTGCTCAAGTTTTTGTAGAAAACACTGCTTCTTCTCACTTACTTGAAAAATGTCATTTTAAAAAAGAGGGATATTTACATGAACACGTTTATAAAAACGGAAAGTATCACGATATTATTCTTTATGGTTTATTAGGAGGTTATGACAATGATTAGACATTCTCAAATTGATGATATATCACAAATGATGAAGCTTATCAAACAAGCTCAAATATACTTTAAAAATAATGCTATTGATCAATGGCAACATGGTTATCCTAATGAAAAACAATTATTAGAAGATATTCATAAAAATCAAAGTTATGTTTATATTGAAAATAGTGTTATTGCAACCATGTATTTTGCAATTGAAAACGATATATCCTATGATTATATAGAGGGAAGTTGGTTAACTTCTGATAGTACCTATGCTGTTATACATAGAATTGTCGTAGATACAAATTTTAAAGGACAAGGACTTGCAAAAAAATTGTTAGATTATGCTATAAGACAATGTTTGAGTCATGATGTTTATAGCATTCGTATAGATACACATAAAGATAATTTATCTATGCAAAATTTTTTAATAAAAAATGGTTTTCAATATTGTGGTGTTATTTATCTTGACAGTGGTGCCTCAAGAATAGCTTTTGAAAAATTATTGAATAAATAAAATAGAACCTTCATATATAACAATATGGAGGTTTTATTATGAAATATAAACTTGATATCCCTTATCCATCTATTCAAAATTTAGATGTTAATCAATACTATGGACAAATGATGTTGTCAAATCTTGGAGGATTACACTCTGAAATGAATTCTGTAAGTCTTTATAACTACAATCATGTTATTATGTCAGAAAAATGGCCTGAATTATCTCACGCTATGTTTGAAATTTCCATTGTAGAAATGCATCATTTAGATATATTTGCAAAAATGTGTTTTCGTTTAGGGGTTGACCCACGTTTATGGGATTGCCAAAATGATTATTTGGAATATTGGTCACCTGGATATAATATTTACCCTTGCCAAATTCATACAATGTTAGAAAATGCAATCATGCAAGAACAAAATACAATTTCTATTTATCAACACCAAATGAATTGTATAGATGAGCCAATTATTCAAGATGTTTTGCAACGTATTATTAAAGATGAAGAACATCACATTCAAATATTCCAACATTTTTTAAATGAATACTTAAAAAAAGATTAAAGAAACTTAACATAAGCTAAGTTTTCTTTTTAATTTTAAATGTAAAAGAAACTGAATGAAGTCATTTAAAAATGAATTTATCCAGCTTCTTTTTCACTATTCTATTGGTTCTTGATAAAACTTTCCTGTTATACTATCTGACTTCATGACATTAATAAAAATTTGTGGATCTTCTTGTCTTACAAAATGTATAACTTCCTTAACTTCATCAGCTCCTACAACAGTATATAATAAAGTTTTATCTTCTTTCAAATAACATCCTTTTCCTTCAAAACGTGTAATACCATGATGTGTATATTCCATTAATTTCTTTTCAATATTTTCTGGAACACTTGTAATCATAAAAAGTGTTCTTTTTTGATCTCTACGATGAAATCTCTCTATAACTTGTGTTGAAACAAATTGAAATATAATAGAGTACATTGCTGCTTCAAATCCAAAAAGTGCACTAGCCATTATTAATATGACAACATTAATTGCAAATACAAAATTCCATGATGGTTGATGTAATTTGTTAGAAAGATAAATTGCAATAAAATCAGTACCACCACTAGAAGCTTTTCCATATAATGCTATAACGATTGCTAATCCATTTAACATTCCCCCAAATACTGACACTAACAATGGATCATAAGTTATAGGTGTAACTGGTATAATATCCACTAAAAATGAATTAAGAACAATCATAATGACTGAGTAACTTGTAAATTTTTTACCTATCATTTTAAACCCAATAAAAGCTGGAATAGCATTTAATGAGATATTAATAACTGAATAAGGAATATCTACATTCATAAACTCTAATGCTGCTCTTTGAAATAAAAGTGATAATCCTGTAAATCCTCCAGGTATCAAATGACCTGCACGCACAAATGATTTAATATTAATTGACATAATCAAAGATGCAATAAAGACACATATAAAAGCAGTTAAATGTTTCTTCCATTCTTTCTCATTAACTGATTTAGCATAAACCATAAATTTTAATCCCCCTATATTATGCGATTATTATACACTTGTCATTTTATTCAAACAATATGAAGTATGCCCAATTTTTATATGTTTTTTTGTAAAAAAAAGACAATTAAGACTATTGTCTTAATCGCCCTTCTTGTAATAAACGTAGTAATTCTAAGTTTTGTCTTGCACTTCCAGTATAGTTATCAATACCATTAGCTTGTGCAATTCTCTTTCTATTCTCAAATGAAGCATCTATTCCGATTTGGACAAGTGCATCCACAAATGAATCTCCTCTATATGTTGGATTAGATAAATAACGCATTGTTCCTGTAATACTTTCATTATTAACCCAACCTAATCCATCTCCTATCAAATAAGGATTCCTTGCACCTTCTTGTATTCTTGTAATTGTTCCATGATTCATATATGGAATTAAAGGTACAGTGCTATCTGATGAAATAAAGACATGATCAAAGGTAATATGATCACCAACTTTATAATTTTCAGGTGCAGGAACAACTGGTTCTTCCTTTGTGAAGTTATTGTACCCACCAGCTCTTATTTCTGTTGGGAAATCTCTAAATGCATAATCTAAATCAACTGGTCCATCTATTCCTCCTACAAATCCCTTATCAGAATATTGCCACATATCAAATAGTGCAGCATCTGGTCCTAATTCATCAGCATATCTTGCAACCCATTTTGTATATCTTTTAAATAAAGTCCCAGTTAGTTTTGTTCTCCACCAATAATAAGAAGCATAAAATCCTGGGAAATATCCATGTCTTTCCAACTCCTCTGCAAAAACACGACTGTTTCTTTCAATTTGATCATTGCTTAAACGTCCAACACGAGGATCTTCTAAATCTAAATATATTGGATATTCCATTTTATAATTTTGAATTAATCTTAAAACATGCCTAGCTTCTGACAATGCTTCCATTTCATTTTGTGCATATGAGTATAAATACACACCAAAAGGTATTCCTAATCGTGTACACTCATCAGCATTTCTTTTAAACATTTTATCATCTTGTCCAGGTATATCTTGTCCATAACCACATCTTATAATAGCAAAATCTATATACTGTTTAGCTGTTTCCCAATCTATAACTCCTTGATATTGTGAAACATCAATACCATCTTTAACCATTCATTCACCTCCCTCAAAATATTGTATGTTTGTTTCTAAAATATGATTTGACATTTGCCCTAGTTTATATTTTTTATTTAATATTATCTTATAATTCTATATTAAAAAGAGTTATTTATGACTTCATTGTTTAATTTTATATTCTTTTATCAAATATTGGTATTATTTTGTATATCATATATGCTATAATGATTAACGAAGGAGGATTATAAAATGAAAAAAACAAATATTATGCTTTTAGCAATTTGCACATCTTTATCTTTAGTTATTGGAACTTCAACTGCTAAAGCTGAAGACTTTTCAAAAAAAGAAGATTATTATATTAAACTTTGTTCCTCATCACGTTTAACAACAAAAAATAAAAAAGTGTGTCAGGAATTTAATTCATACTTAAAGAAAAAAAATGCTAATCTCAAAAAAGATATTAAAGAAACCCAACAGGATTTAAAAAACACAAAAAATGATATTAATGAAGTTAGTGATAAAATTGATACATTAAATTCCCAGATTTCTTCTAAAGAAAAAGAAATTAATTATTTATTAAAATCTATAAAAAATATAGAAAATAATATCAAAAAGAAAGAAGAAACAATGAGAACACGTTTGTATACAATGCAAACTTACTATAACTCTAATACCTTTATTGATTTTATTTTTGGTTCTTCTAGTTTCACTGATTTTTTCTCTCGTATTAATAGTATTAATGATATAACTTCATATGAAAAAGAATTAGTTGATGAATTAACTAATCAAAAGAAAGAACTAAATAAACAAAAAACATCATTACAAGATGCTAAAGAAGCTTTACAGGCTCAAAAAAATGCTAACAAAGAATTACAAGCAAAGTTAATATCTTTAGAAAAAGAACAGCAACAAGAAATCTTAAAAGCTCAAAAAGAATCTAAAGAAATTACTAAACAACAAAAAGAAGTTGATGATGCATTAACTGAAATGATGAATAGTATTTCTCAAGGAGATAGTGGTGGTTCAGCTGTTCAAGGGAATCAAGGAAATGCAGCGGTTGGATATAAGGTTGCTACTCAAGCATTGAGTAAAATTGGAGCACCTTATCATTGGGGAGCTGCAGGACCTAGTATGTTTGATTGCTCTGGTTTGGTTTCTTGGGCACATAAAACAGCTGGGGTAAATGTTGGTAGAACAACTGCAAATGGTTATGCTCATTCTGGAAAAGCGATTTCAGCAAGTCAACTCCAAGCTGGAGATATCGTAGCATTTAGAAGACAGGGATCTTCAAGATATCATCATATTGGTATTTACATTGGTAATGGTATTGTTGTTCATGCATCTGGTGAAGGTTCTACTTGTTTAGGTAATCATGTCAGTCGTGGGCATGTTGTTAAAAGAACTCCACTCTCAGATTTTTCTAAATACAACAAAGCATATAGAAGATTATATTAAAAAGAATTGGTATTATGCCAATTCTTTTTTTACTTCTAACTTTACTTTTTTTAATATATAATAGCTTTCATCAAATTTCTTTTGGTCAACTTCATTTAATGATAGTTGTACAATTTCTTGAATACCTTCTCTATTAATAATACATGGAACTCCCATATAAATATCACTATGTTCATATTCACCCTCTAAATAAGCACTTACACATAAAATATTGTGTGAATCATTGAATATAGATTGTATTAATTTATTTAAAGATAACCCTATTCCATAATATGTTGCTTTCTTTCTCTCGATAATTTCATATGCTGCATCTCTAACTTCTTCATAAATGTTACTTAAATCATTCATATCTAATTTCTTTTCATCTATATACTCTATAATACTCTTACATCCTACATATGTATTCATCCAAGAAATAAATGATGAATCACCATGCTCTCCTAAAATATATGCTTGTATATCATCTGATGAAACATTTAAATATTCACTTAATGAATATCTTATTCTTGCTGTATCTAATAATGTTCCTGATCCTATAACTTTATTTTTACTTATTCCCATAACTTTATAAACAACAAAACTCATCATATCCACTGGATTACTTGCCACAATAACAATACCATCAAATCCACTTTTCTTAATATTCAAAGCAATTTCTTTCATAATTTGAGTGTTAATTTTTGTTAATTCTAATCGTGTTTGTCCTTCTTTTTGATTTGCACCAGCACATATCACAACAATATCACTGTTTTTACAATCTTTATAGGTTCCACTTTTTATCTTTATTTTATTAAAACTATATGGTAACCCATGATTTAAATCCATAGCTTCTCCAACAGCTTTTTCAGGATCAATATCTATTAATACAAGCTCATTAATACCTCCTGTATTAATTAATGAATATGCCATACTCATTCCTACCATACCAGTTCCTATTAAAACGACTTTTCTATTTTCCTTCATTCTTATCACCAAATATAGTATGCTTTTAATTTATAATTTTATTCATTTATTTTATAAATAAAAAAGAAATCGTCTATGATAACGACTCCTTAAATATATACTATAATAACAAATTATAAATTTTGAAATAAAATAATTTATTTTTTAATATTTATACTCTTTTACACATATATTTTCTAATAACTCTTCTACTTCTTGTTTTGTAGCTAAGTTATGTGAAAATGCACTTGCACTTCCTGTGGCCACTCCCATTTTAAATGCATGTATATAATCTCCTGTTTGTTTATATCCTGCAATAAATCCAGCAACCATAGAATCTCCTGCACCTACTGAGTTTTTCACTTCACCTATTGGTGCTTCACAAAAATATACTGTACCATCATGACATACAAAGAAAGCTCCTGATCCAGCCATAGAAATTAAAACATTCTTGGCACCTAGTTCTTGTAATCTCTTTGCATAAATTGCTATATCTTTTTTAGCTCTAAGTTTCACGTGAAACATTTCTTCCAACTCTTGGTGATTAGGTTTGATAACAAAAGGTTTATACTCTAAGACATTCATTAATAAATCTCCTGTTGCATCAACAACAATTTCAATATTTTTATCTTGTAATTGTTTCATAATACTTGCATAAATATTATTAGGCATACAACTAGGAATACTACCTGAAAGAACTAGAATATCTCCCTCTTCTAACTTATTTAATTCATCCATCAATAAAGATAAATGTTCATTTGTTATAAATGGTCCATTTCCATTAACTTCACTTTCATCATCACTTTTAATTTTAAAATTAATACGTGAATAACCATTATTAACATCAATGAAATGAGTATGTACATGAAAATCTTCCTCAATACTTCTTTTAATTTCTTTTCCTGTAAATCCTGATATAAATCCCATTGCTATATTTTCTATTCCTAAATTATTTAAAACAATAGAAACATTAATACCTTTTCCTCCTGGTAAAATATATTCATTTGTCATTCTATTAACACTTCCCAATCGAAAACAATCAACTGAAACCATATAATCAATTGATGGATTAAATGTCATTGTATAAATCATAAATACTCCTCCTTATTATATTTTATATTATACTACTTAAAAATTAAAAAATGAATATATTTCATACTCATTTCTTATGATAATCTTGGTAAACAACATTTTTTGATATACCTCTTAATTTAGCAACCTCTTTAATTGCATCTTTTGTAGACATTCCTTTTTCTATATACTCATCAACATGTTCTTGGATAGATTGCTCAAAAACAATTTCTTCTTTAATAAATTTTTCTCCTTCAACAACAAGAACCATTTCACCCTTCATTGTATCTACAACTTCTAATATTTCTTCAATAGTTCCCCTATTGATTTCTTCATGAAGTTTTGTAAGTTCTCTTGCCAAAGCAATATTTCTATTTCCAAAAATATCTAACATTAATTGTAATGTTCTTTTTATACGATGAGGTGATTCATAAAACACTATTGTTTCTTTATATTTCTTTAATTCTTCAAGTTCTTTTTTCTTCTTTTTATCTTGATGATCTAGAAATCCATAAAACAAAAACGGTTGTGGGGCAATTCCAGAAACAACCAATGCATTTAAACAAGCATTTGCACCAGATATAGGGACAACATTAATATCATTTTCAATAGCTACTTTAACAAGTTCATATCCTGGATCACTAATTGCAGGATAACCAGCATCACTTACCAATGCTACATTTCCTTCATTTTTAAGCAAATCAATAATCTTAGGTATAGAAGATGTTAGATTATGTTCATGATGTGATATTAATTTATTTGATATTTCAAATTTATTTAATAATTTAATTGTATTCCTTGTGTCTTCTGCAGCAATATAACGAACCTCTTTTAAGATTTCAATTGCCCTATATGTTAGTTCATTTAAATTACCTATTGGTGTAGCAACTAAATACAGAGTTGGTTTACCATTTTCAAAACTTTTTTGTCTATTCATTAATATCTTCTCCAAACATTTTTCTTACTTCTTTTGAATAACTTCCATCTTCTTCATGGGCATATAATGGTTGTTCTATCTTAATTCCTTTATTTCCTTTATACATACCTTCAATTAAAAATATATGTGATTCTTTACCAAATTTAGGATACACAAAACGTATACGCTTAGGTTCAATATCATATTTTTGCATACAATTAATAATTTCAATCATACGATCAGGTCTATGCACCATAGCAAATCGACCCTTATTATCTAAAATCATTGAAGCAGAACGAACAATTTCTTCTAAACTAATCTTTATTTCATGGCGTGCAATTTGTAAGTATTCATTTTCATTCAAATTACTTTTTTCTCCAACCTTAAAAAAAGGAGGATTACAAACAACAAGCTTTGTTTTTTTGCCATTTTTAACATAGTTTTTTATATCATCCTGAATAATTTCAATTTGGTTATTAAGCTGATTTAATTCAACATTTTTCCTTGCCAAAACAACTGCATCTTTTTGTATCTCGATACCAATAATAGGCTTAGCAGTTCTTTTTGATAAAAGAAGAGGAATAGCAGCATTATTTGTACCAAAATCAACTATGCAATTTAAATCCTTATTAATTGTACAAAAGTTTGCCAATAAAACAGTATCCAAAGAAAAGTTAAACATATCTTTTCTTTGGATAATTTTCATATTTTCATATGCTAATAAATAATTAGTTACTTCTTTTGTCATGATGTTTCTCTCTTTGTGGTAACACTTTAATTTCGCTTAATGGAACAAAAGAAATATTGCCACTATCATCAATTTTAATCAAATCACTCAATATATGTATTCCCACTACTTTTACAATTTTATCCTCATATTTTACTTTTGAACCAATCTTAGGAAAGCGTTTCTTTTCATTTGTATAAATATCATCCTCATATTTCAAACAACATAATAAACGTCCACAAGCTCCTGATATTTTTTCAATATTGATTGCTAGCATTTGATTTTTAGCCATATTAATTGAAACACCATCAAATTCACCTAAAAAAGAAGCACAACATAATGGTAATCCACATGAACCTAAACCTCCAACAATTTTGGATTTATCTCGTGGACCAATCTGTCTTAATTCAATACGACATTTAAATGCACTTGCTAATTCCTTTAATAACTCTCTAAAATCAACACGACTTTCTGAAGTGTACATAAAAATTACTTTTGTAGCATCTAAAGTATATTCACAACTTACAAGATGCATGTCTAATTCATACTCTTTAACAATCTCTTTACATATTTCTAATGATTTAATTGCTTTTGTTTTATTAAATTCATATAAATCTAAATCAGCTCTATTAGCCTTTCTTTTGATTTTTTTTAATTCGGTATCAAGATTAAATTCAGAAAGATCTTTTAAATCACTTACAACTTCTCCTACTTCTAAACCTCTTACAGTTTCAACAACAACTCTATCTCCTTTTTTGAGATCAAGATAATGTGTTGAAAAATAGTATGATTTACCAACGTTATTAAATCTTATACACGCTAATTTTTCTTCCATACATTTTCCTTTCTACATTCTATACATCATGCTATCCATTAATAATGGAATATTGGCATTTGTTTCTAACAGAAACTCTGTATTTAATATTAATTCTATTTTTTCAATTATACCGTCATTACTATCTTCAATTCTATTAAAAAGACTTTTAAATGATGGATATGTCAATTCCATATTTTGTTTCACGTGAAACAAATCTTTCATACCTAATACTAACATATTTAAAAACAATTGTATATTTTGTTTTTCTTTATATTTCTTCAATAAATGCGTTTGAACATTTATAATTAAATTTTCACGATGAAAATATAAATCCTCTATAAAATGAAAGACTTCTAGTTTCATTTCATCTAAAAATTCACTATCTATATATTCCTCACATTGTTCATATGTATGAAATAATTCAGTTAATATATTAATATCATCTTGCGAAATATCTTTATTCTGTAATTGTTTCTTTAAAAATGATTTAGACTGAGGCAATAATTGAATAACTTGACATCTTGATTGAATCGTAGGTAGAACTCTACTTAAATTTTGACAAGTAAATATAGCATATATACCTTGTATTGGTTCCTCAAGTATCTTTAATAAACTATTCATAGCATCAGGTGTTGCATTTTCAATGTTTTCCAATAAATAAATCTTTACTTTTCCTTCTAAAGAAGATTTTGCAAATTGTTCTTGTATATACTCTATTTGTCCTTTTTTTATTGTCTCAGCTTTTCCATCAATACAAATCAAATCAGCATAATTATGATTATCAATACGGTGACATTCATTACACTCATTACATGCCAAGATGTCTTCCTCACAAATAAGAGATTTAGCAATATAATGAGCTAAAATATTATTACCTTCTCCAACAAGTAAAAAAGCATGAGGTATTTTTTGAGACTGAAAACAATTTAATAAAATTTGATAGAAGATAGGTTGACTCTTTTTTAATTCATCTTTTAAACTCATATAACCTCTTTAATTTTTTCAATAACTTGTTTATAAACTTCATCAATTTCAACACTTGCATCAATTTTAACAATTCTATCACTATACTTTTTACATAATTGCAAATATCCGTTATAAACGCTTTGATGAAACTCTAATTTTTCCATATCTAATCTATTAATCTCTCTATCTTTATTCATATAAACTCTTTGTAACCCAATTTCAGGCTTAACATCAAAGAAAATTGTTCTTTTTGGTAAAATGTTGTCAGTAGCAAATAAATTCATTTCATAAACTTCATCAATACCAATTCCTCTCGCAATACCCTGATATACTAACGAACTATCAACAAAACGATCACAAATAACAATTGCACCTTTGTCTAAAGCTGGTAAAACTTTTTCAACTAAATGCTGTCTACGACTCGCAGCATATAACAATGCCTCAGTACGTTTATCCATATTTGTATTTTTAACATCAACAATAACATTTCTTATGCTTTCAGCAATTTCAACTCCACCTGGTTCTCTTGTTAGAACAACATAATAACCTTCTTTTACAAGTTCATCTTTAACCATGGCTGCAATTGTTGTCTTTCCACTACCTTCTCCACCTTCAAATGTAATAAAAATACCTGACACTTTAACACCTCATTCCTCATACTATTATATATAAAATCACCAAAGATATAAAGTATTATTTCTTTGGAAATTACAGGAATATTTTTAAAACGACACATAATATGAAACCAAAAATATCAAACAAAGAAATCATTACAATATTAAATATACTATAAGCAATAGTTATATGTGTAAATGATTCAAAACAATTAAAAATATAGATCAATAATATACTCATTAATATTTTTTTTACAAATTTCAAAAAAATCACCTCACTTATTATATGAGATGATTATATTTTCTTTCTACCTTCCAACGATTTTAACAAAGTCAATTCATCAGCATAATCAAGATTGCTTCCTATTGGTAATCCATTTGCAATTCTTGTCACATTTACATTTCTCTTTGAAAGAAATTTAGCTAAAAATAATGCTGTTGTTTCTCCTTCTCTTGTAGGATTTGTTGCAATAATAACTTCTTGAATATTTTCATTGATTCTATCAAATAACGTTTGAATGTTTAAATCTTCAATTGTTTTCCCATCCATAATAGAAATTGTTCCATGTAATACATGATATAAACCTCGATATTCTTTTAGCTTTTCCATTGCAAAAACATCTTTTGGAGATTCTACAATACATATTATAGATTGATCCCTTAATTCATCTTTACAAATATCACAAATATCGTCTTCACAAATATGACCACATTTTTTACAATACTTAATATTCTCCTTAAAATCTATTAATGTTTTCGCAAAACGTTGAACTTGTTCCTTATCCATTTCTAAAACATGATAAACAAATCTTTCAGCACCTTTTGTTCCAATGCCTGGTAATTGTTTAAAACTTTCAACAAGTTCCTCAAAAGTATATGGATACTCCATTATAAAAATGCTGATACATCAACACCATTAGTCACTTTATTTAATGTATCTTCCCTTTCTTGATCAACTTTTCTCAAAATATCATTGATAGAAACAACCAACATATCTTCTAACATTTCTTTGTTTTCAACACTTAAAACATCCTCTTTAATATGTAATTCAACAAGTTCTAAATTTCCATTCACTTTTCCTGTTATCATACCTTGTTGTCCTTCAAAATCAAAAGTTTTTTCAGCAAATTCTTTTTTTGTTTTATTAACTTTCTTTTGCATTTGTTGTGCTTGTTTTAATAATTGATTAAAATTCATACTTAATCCTCCTTAAATTCTACAATATCACCAAATAACTCAACTGCAAATTTTTGAGCATCATTTAACTCTACATAATCTAAATCTTTTTCATCTATATGTTTCAAAATCAGTTCATGTGGCTTAGGTAATTGACCTTTTTTCTTTAAGTCAATAAAATGACTTCTCATTTTAATCCACTCATCTTGTTGTATTGCAACAAACTTATATTCACTACCTAGAATTTCAGTTAGAAAAGAACTAAGTTGTTTGTAATTCTTATAATAATTAACTGCATTGACAGCTGGCTGATATTCAAAAGCAATAACTAATCCTCCTTGACAAGCAGCAACAGCCATTCCATCACATAACATACTTGCACTTTTAGCCATATTTAAATTAGCAAGATAACGTTTGATAATTGGCCATCTCTCTTGAATATCTTCTAATATCTTTCTATTTGCTTGAACTAAAATATTCATAATATCATTAGGATCTATCTTTACATCATCAAAAACATCTTCTTCTACTTCTTCAGTTTGTTCAAAATCAAAAGTAGGAACTTCTTCTACTGGTTCAATGAAATTATCTTCAATAGTTTCCTTTTCTATAACCACTTCTTGAATAGGTTCTTCATCAATGGATTGATCATGAATAGGTTCTTTTACAACTTCATCAATAATAGCTTCCTCAACAATAGAATTTTCATCATTCTTTTTTTCTTGAACAGTAGCCACTTCAACTTCTATAACTTTTTCTTCTTTCAGCTGATTACAAATTTTTAAAATTGCTAATTCAAAATAAATAGATGGATTAATAACTTTAGAATACTTTTCACTTGCATCCATTAAAATATCAATAAATGTAAAGCATTCTTCACATGTCATGTAAGGAACAATCATATCTAAATAAAATTTAGATAATACAAATAAAATAGATGTATCATTAGTATTTCTAAAAATAACAACATCTTTTAAGATATCGACTAAATCTATTGTTAATCGTTTAATATCAGTGCCTTGAATTTTCATTTTTTCCAAAACTTCTAATGCTTTTTTCATATCTTTTGTCAACAACAAGCGTAAAAATTCAATTTTCTTATCTAAAGACAACACTCCATAAATATGATTGACATCTTCAACAGTTAAATGCTTAT
Source organism: uncultured Erysipelotrichales bacterium (assembly GCA_910586805.1). GTDB lineage: Bacteria > Bacillota_I > Bacilli_A > Erysipelotrichales > Coprobacillaceae > MGBC140090. Next base: position 27,898 of record CAJUJC010000009.1, read on the forward strand.
CATTATAAGCAAGACATTGTTCCAAGATAGATAATGCATCACGCATTCCTCCATCTGCAAGTTTTGCAATCATTTCTAAAGCTTCATCATCACATTGATAATTTTCCTCTTTAACAACTGTCTTCATTCTATAAATAATATCTTGCATATTTAACTTCGTAAAATCAAATCTTTGACATCTTGAAATAATTGTAGGTAAAATTCTATGAGGCTCAGTTGTTGCTAAAATAAAGATAACATGAGCAGGTGGTTCTTCTAATGTTTTAAGCAACGCATTAAATGCACCTGGTGTCATCATATGAACTTCATCAATAATATAAACCTTGTATTTGCCTTGTGTTGGAGAGTATTTCACCTTATCAATTAAGTTTCTTACTTCATCAACACCATTATTACTAGCCGCATCTATTTCAATAACATCAGGATGTTCTCCTTTTGTAATTTGCACACAATCAATACATTCATCACATGGTTTAGGATTTCCAGTACAATTAACAGCTTTAGCAAGTAACTTTGCAATTGTTGTTTTACCTGTTCCTCTAGGACCACAAAATAAATAAGCATGTCCAATTTTATTTTCTTCAACAGCATGCTTTAATGTTGTAATAATATGTTCTTGTCCAGCAACATCTTCAAACTTTTGTGGACGATATACTCTATATAATGTTTTATAAGCCATTATTATCACACTCCTTTGTCAATTATAGCATACTTCATATTAAAATAAAAAAGATATCTTATCATTTGGAATATTTATTCCTCTTCTTTCTACCTTTCGTTTATATAGTTTGAAAGATTATTATGTTATAATGAAATAAAGAAAAGAGGAGTTAGTATGAACACAAAAAATAGGATTATTTATATCTTCTTGTAGAAAAGAAAAAGGATTAACCCAAAAACAATTAGCTGATTATATTGGAGTTAGTGATAAATCAGTATCAAAATGGGAACGTGGAATTAACTTACCTGAGAGTTCATTATTCATTCCATTATGTGAAACACTTGAGATACAGGTTCAAGAATTATTATTAGGTGAACATATTGAAAAAAATGAACTATTAAATAAATCAAATGAACTGCTCGTAGACTTATCTAAACAACAAAATTTAGAATTATTTACTTTTTTCAAATTGACTATATTTTTCTACTTTTACCATTTTTACGTTTATATGCTCCGATTGATTAAAATTATAAAAGCCCTCTTAAATAAAAAAGCATATTTTGGATATTTCCTTGTTACATCATTAAGTCTATTTCTTTTATATCTCCATGATTAAAACGAAGTTCAATAATAAAACTTCGTTTTTTACGTTCTTTTACTTTTAAAATATTGAGAAATAAGGGTAGAACATTCTTCTTCTAATACCCCTTCTTCTATAAGAGGTTTATGATTAAATTCATGAGTTTTTAAATATTGTGTTAAACCGTGCCAACGTTGTCCTTTAGCACCAATAACAACTCTTACAATACGACTTTGAATAATTGCACCACTACACATCATACATGGTTCCAATGTTGAGTATAACGTACAACCATCTAAATGCCATGTTCCTAATTTTTGGCAAGCCTCTTTAATAGCAAGCATCTCAGCATGAGCCGATACATCATGTTTTGTTTCTTTTTGATTATATCCCTTTGAAATAATCTCATTATCTTTTACAATAATTGCACCAATAGGTACTTCATCTATAACTCTTGCTTTCAAAGCTTCTTCATATGCAATTTTCATATACTTTATATCATCCATATCATTACCTCTTTGAAAAAAGCCACTACACATAAACGGACATTCTTAATGCTGCTACCTTCCGGTCCTGACATGGTTCAAAGCCGCCTATTGTAATGGCAAGATTTATTATAACATATAATAAAATATAATCAATAATAAAGTCATAAAAGTGTAATATGAAAAGTGAGAGGACTATTCCCTCCCACAATATCGACACCACTATTTAATAACTGATTTTCCACCCATATATGGACGTAATACTTCAGGAATATTAATACTTCCATCTTCGTTATAGTTATTTTCAATAAAAGCAATCATAGCACGAGTACTTGCTAAAACTGTATTATTTAAAGTTGCTACATAATAAGTTCCTTTATCACCTTTTGTACGGATACCTAAACGTCTTGCCTGAGCATCACCTAGTGTAGAACATGACCCAACTTCGAAATATTTTTGTTGTCTTGGTGACCAAGCCTCAACATCACAAGACTTCACTTTTAAATCAGCCAAATCCCCTGAGCAACATTCTAATGTTCTAACAGGAATATCTAAATTTCTAAACAATTCAACTGTATAAGACCACATTTTATCATACCATTCCATTGCTTCTTCAGGTTTACATAAAACAACCATTTCTTGTTTTTCAAATTGATGTACACGATAAATTCCTCTTTCTTCAATACCATGAGCTCCAACTTCTTTTCTAAAACATGGAGAATATGAAGTTAATGTAATTGGTAATTCATCTTCCTTAACGATTTGATCTTTAAACTTACCAATCATAGAGTGTTCACTTGTACCAATTAAATACAAATCTTCACCTTCAATCTTATACATCATTGCATCCATTTCTTCAAAAGACATAACCCCAGTAACAACATCACTTCTAATCATAAAAGGTGGAATACAATATGTAAATCCTTTATCAATCATAAAATCTCTTGCATAAGATAACATTGCTGAAGAAAGCCTAGCAATATCTCCCATTAAATAATAAAAACCATTTCCACTTGTTCTCCCACTTGCATCTTTATCTAAACCACTCAACTTTGTAATAATATCAGCATGATATGGAATTTCATAGTTAGGTACAATTGGTTCACCGTATTTTTGAATTTCAACATTTTCACTATCATCTTTGCCTACTGGCACACTATCATCAATAAAATTAGGAATTTTCATCATAACTTGTTTTAATTTTGGTTCTAATTCTATTTCTTTAGCTTCTAATTGTTTCAAAGTTTCAGCCATTTCTCCAACTTTTTTCTTATTGTTTTCAGCTTCATCCTTTTTACCTTCACGCATAAATTGTCCAATTTCTTTAGATAATTTATTACGCATAGCTCTTAATTCACTTGCTTTTGTTAAAGTTTCTCTATATTCCTTATCTAATGCATATGCTTCATCAACCAAGTGCAAACGATCATGTTGGAATTTTTTCTTCATATTTTCTTTAACAGCTTCAGGATTTTCTCTTAAAATAGCAATATCAATCATTTTTCTCTCTCCTTTAAATAAAATAAAAACACCTTTACAAGGGACGAATTCATCGTGGTGCCACCCTATTTCATATCATAAGATATCTTTATATGAGATAACGGATCA
>CAJUJC010000010.1:0-13645 GCA_910586805.1 uncultured Erysipelotrichales bacterium
ACATTTATGCGTACAGTGGCTTTGAACCTCATTTTAGCTTATGTTGGTGGATTTGTTTTTGCCTCACAAATGCAATGTTCATATTTTGATATTTTAACATCAATGCGCGTGACTGATAATGTTGAAGAAGGAGTTTCTACTTTTTATGGTGAAATATTAAGGATTAAAACAATGATAGATTATAGTCAAAAGAATGTGCCTATGATTTGTTTTATTGATGAAATTTTTAAAGGTACAAATTCTTTGGATAGAATTGCTGGAGCAAGAGGGACAGTAAAAAAATTATCTTTACCTCATTGTTTTGTCTTTTTAACAACACATGATTTTGAACTATATCAAATTGAAAATATTAACAATTATCATTTTTGCGAATATTATAAGGAGAATCAAATTTATTTTGACTATTTGATACATGAAGGACGTAGTCAAACAACTAATGGACAGTTTTTGTTAAAACAGTTAGGAATATTATAAGGAGTTTTTATGCAAGAAAAAACAATGAGAGATATGCTTCGTTTGTCTTTTAAAGAAGAAGTGGGGAACAGTATTACACATGGTGTTATGGCATTACTTTGTTTGATTTTTTTGCCATATTTTGCAGTTTATTCATATATAAAAGGTGGAATATTGAGATGTGTTGGTGTTTCTATTTTTATAATATGTTTATTTTTGATGTTTTTAATTTCTACCATTTATCATAGTATGGCTTATGACAGTGAACAAAAATATATTTTTAGGAAATTAGATCATATATGTATATATTTGGCCATTGCTGGAAGTTATACACCTATTGCTTTATGTGTAATGGACGGATGGGTTCGTATGATTATTTTGGTCTTAGAATGGGGTATGGTTATTGCTGGAATATTATTGAAATCTATTTCAAAAAAGAGTTATCCTATTCTTTCTACAACGATTTATTTAGTCATGGGATGGACAGCCATACTTTTTATTCCAGCTTTATTACAACATTCTTCCATTTTATTTTTATCGTTTATTGTATTAGGTGGAATTATGTATTCAATAGGGGTATTCTTCTATTCTAAACATATTTCATTCTTTCATTTTATATGGCATATTTTTATTAATATAGCAAGTATTTGTCATATTATTGCTATTGTGTATTTTATGTAAGAAGGACATTGGTTCTTCTTTTTACAAATCAAGAAAATATAGTTTTTTATGATGTTTGATGTTATAATAAAGCAAGCTTAAGGAGGGATTTTACATGATTAAGTGTATAGTGTGCGATTTAGATGGAACTTTAATAAAAAAAGATGATACAATTGAAGAGAAAACATATACTATGTTGAAAGAGTGTATTGATCAAGGAATTGAATTTATTATAGCAACTGGTAGAGATATTAATATGGTTATAGATTTTATGAATGATTATCATTTAGATTGTGATTTGATTTTAAATAATGGAGCTCAATATTGTAATAAAGATATGACTTTTAATGATATCTATCCAATGGATTACAAAGCATTTTTAAAAAGTGTTCGTATTTTGGATGAACATGGATATTTATTAGCTATTCATACTGATCATGGCAAATATTCTTTACATAATTCTGAAGAGTTTTGGAATTATCATTATCAGTTAATTACAAAAGGATTATGTGATAAAAATGGTGTTTTGCCAAAGAAAACATTTACGACAAAAGAAGGGTATTTAAGGGATTTTCATTATGTTAAAACTCCTCAAGAAATTATTGATCAAGGAATCAAAGTTTTAAAAATTGATGCTAGACACTTAGATGCTTCCTCTGTGCAAGGGGTAAAAGAATTGTTAAAAATGCCTGAATTAGATATATCATCTTCTTATGATGATAATATCGAAATTACTTCTCATCAATCAAATAAAGGATTGTTATTAGAAAAAGTCATAAAAGAAAAGGGATATCATAAAGATGAAGTTGCAGTATTTGGAGATGGAGATAATGATAGTTATATGTTAGAACGTTTCTTATATTCTTTTGCACCTTCTAATGCTGGACAAGAATCAAAAAAAGCTGCAACCTATCAATTGAAAACAAATTTTGATGAAGGTGCAGTTTATGAAGGGTTATGTCTATTAAAAGAAAAGAAATTAATTTAAAAAGTAGTTTGTCACTACTTTTTTTCATTTTCATAATATGTATCTAACATTTTTTCAGCAATCGTTTTGAGTTGGTTACTCAAAGCACAAATAAGTAAAAGCATTGTTGTGAGTTGATGAGGATCATCTAATTGAAATTGATTATCCTTAACAAAACTTTCAATAGATTCACTTAAGCGATGTGATAATTGACTTTCATGAAGTAAAAATTCATTATAAGTATCTTCAATACTTTCATTAGATCTATGATATGGTTTTAAAACTCTTTTAATTTCTTGAATAGAAATTGTGTTTTTCAAAGAATAAATTAATAACATTTGTAAAATATGTTCCTTAGAATATTTTTTACCTTTAATAGGCTGTAATAATCCTTCTTTTGAATAATTATTAATCATTGTTTTTGTAAGGAGTTTGTCACTTTCATATCTTTTATTATTAGCAAGATTGACATCAAACAATGTCATAATTTGATCCATATATAAATCTAAAGAAGGAATATCTTCTGATTTTAAATAACTTCTTTCTTCAACTTCTTTTAAAATATTATAAAAAATATCATTATTCACAATAAATCACCTCTCTTTATATCATACATGATTTATAAAAAAATAACAATATCTCGTTGACATTAAATAAAAATGTATTATAATCATTATATAAAATAGTAATGAATACTATATCGTAAGGAGATGATGTTATGAATAAACTTTTTGATAAAGCAATGGATCCTATGAGTAGTGAAACTCATTTTATTGGTGCATGCTTATCAGTTATAGGATTGTTATTTATGATTTTACGAGGTATAAAGCATGATGTGACTCCATTCATTATGGGATCAACTATTGTTTTTGGTGTTTCATTGATTGCGTTATACAGTGCAAGTGCTATTTATCATTATTTTCAGGGTAACGATAAAGTAAAAAAAGTTTTAAGAACTTTAGATCATTCTATGATTTATGTTTTGATAGTAGGGACATATACACCTGTTGTCATGTGTTATATGGAAGCACCACATTCATATTATTTTTTAGGGATATTATGGACTGTTGCACTAATTGGAATTATTGTCAAGTTATTTTGGTTAGAAGCACCTCGTGCCATAACAACACTTTTTTATTTGATTTTAGGATGGGCTGTTGTTTTTGATTTTCAGGCTTTTTCATCTATTCCAATACATTGTTTGTTTTTGATTGCATGTGGTGGAATTGCTTACTCTGTTGGTGCAGTGATATATATTTTTAAAAAACCTAATTTTTCTTCAATGTTTGGTTTTCATGAATTATTTCATATTTTTGTTATGTTGGGTTCTTTGTTTCATTACATTGCTGTTGTTTTATATATTCTTTAAAAGCACAAAGTGCTTTTTCTTTTTAAAAATAATTCTTTCATTATCAATGTTTTTTGATATAATAGTGAGGAAGGTGATAAAAATGAAAAAATTAGGTTTAACACATAAACATTTATTATTATATATAATCACTTTATTAGTGGTTGTTATTGGTGATCAAATTACAAAAATGATTGTTGATCATACATTACAGTTAAATGGAAGTTATACAATTATAGATAACTTTTTCTATTTTACATATTCTCATAATAAAGGGGCGGCTTGGGGAATGCTTCAAGGACATATGTATTTGTTTTATGTGATATCATTCATTGCGGCTGCTGGTATGGTTTATTATTTTATGGAGTCTAAAGAATACCAAAAATTATATCGTTTTGGATTGGTTTTGGTTTTTTCAGGTATGTTAGGTAATTTGATTGATCGTGTATTTTATGGTTATGTGAGAGATTTTATTGATTTTATTATTTTAGGATATGATTTTCCAATATTTAATGTGGCAGATATGGCTATATGTTTAGGGGTTGGTTTGATATTACTAGAAGTAGGTATAGAGGAGTATAAAATATGGAAACAATCAAAATTGAATGCATAGAAGAATATGTTGGACAAAGAATTGATAAAATTCTTGTTAAGGTTATGGATGGATATTCAAGAACACAAGTTCAACTTCTTATTCAAAATAAACATATAGAAGTTAATGGTAAAATTGTAAAAGCCAGTTATAAATTAGAAGAAAACGATGTTATTATAGTTCATATTCCTGAACCTGAAAATACAGATATTGTTGCTGAAGATATTCCTTTAGATATTGTTTATGAAGATAGTGATATGATTGTCGTTTTAAAGCCAACAGGTATGATTGTTCATCCTTCCGCTGGTATTTATCAAGGAACATTAGTGAATGCGTTGTTATATCATTGTCAAGATTTATCTGGAATTAATGGAGTGAATAGACCAGGAATTGTCCATCGTATAGATAAAGAAACAAGTGGATTATTGATGGTAGCTAAAAATGATATGGCACATCAAAGTTTAAGTGAACAATTACAAGAGCATACAGTTATACGTCGTTATTATGCTTTGGTTCATGGGTTAATTCCTCATGAATTTGGACGTATTGAAGCTCCAATAGGACGTGATATTAAAGATCGCCAAAAGATGTGTTGTACTGATAAAAATGCCAAAGAAGCTATTACGAATTTTAAAGTGATTGAAAGATTTAAAGATATGACTTTGGTTGAATGTCGATTGGAAACAGGAAGAACACATCAAATTCGTGTTCATATGCAATATATTGGGCATCCAGTTTATGGAGACCCTCAATATGGTTTAAGGCGTGATGACACAACATATGGACAATATTTACATGCCAAGATATTAGGCTTTGTGCATCCTCGTACAAAAGAAGAAATGTATTTTGATAGTGAATTACCTGAATTTTTTGAAAAAAAGTTAGAAGAATTAAGAGAAGAAATGAAATAGGAGAAAAGAAGTATGTCAAAGATTATTAGTTGGGATCAATATTTTATGGGAGTTGCTAAACTTTCTGCGTATCGTTCTAAAGATCCAAATACACAAGTTGGGGCTTGCATTGTATCGCCTGATAACAAAATTGTTGGTGTGGGTTATAATGGATTGCCTTGGGGATGTGAAGATACTGAGTTTCCTTGGGCGAATAGAGAAGGGGAAATGTATGATACAAAATATCCATATGTAGTTCATGCCGAATTAAATGCCATTTTAAATAGTATAAATCATTTACATGGATGTCGTATTTATGTTTCGTTATTTCCATGTCATGAGTGTGTAAAAGCCATTATTCAAAGTGGAATAAAAAAAATCATCTATGAAGATGATAAATATAATGATACACCAAGTGATAAAGCTGCAAAACGTATGTTAGATGCAGCGGGTGTTGAATATATAAAGATGGAAGCATTTGATATTTCTATTAAAGATTAAGCAGTCGTATGATTGCTTTTTTATTTGTATATAATAAAAAAAGAATGGACACTTCCATTCTACAAATCTTCTAACAAAGCTTTAACACGTTTTGTGTTAGTGAAGTTTAACTTCGCTACTTTTGTTAGCATTTTCTCTCCATATTTAGCAGCAATTTTTGCTGCAACAGTATCAACAGCTGTACTTGTACCACGGCATAAATTCATTTTTAAACTCTTTGTCATATTTGCGTAATACTGTAAATAGGCATAACGAGAGAGAATTTCAGCAGCTAGGATAGCCATGTATTTTTGTTCCGCATTTGCTTCAAACATCAAATCCTTAACAACAATAACCTCATTTTTAAGATAATTGAAATAAGTTTTTGGAGAAACAAATTGATTGATGACTTTAACCTCTACATTTTGCTTCACTTTTTGCATAACGTTAACCGTAACCTGATTAAAAAGTCTTGCTTTGATATTTGCTTGATTTAACCCATCAGAAATCATCTTATTATAATGGGAATTATCTAAAATGAGTAAACTGTATACAAGACGATCTTTAATTAATTTTGCATATTTAATAACATCCTGATTTTCAAGAGTAGATAAATCGCCAATTTCAAGAGATTTTATGTACTGAATATCGTCCTGAGTTACATAACATGATACAAAACAAATAGGTCCCAAATAATCTGATGTTCCTGTTTCAGCAGATCCGATATGGTGTACGTTGTATACATCATCTACAACTGTTGGATGAGTCAATTCCTTTATAATTTTTTTAGACCAATGTTCAGCTTCTCTTAAAGCATTTTGTCCACTAATTTCAATTGTCCCATCCATCTTTGCAATAATATCACAGCCAATTGCATGTGCTTGAAAAAGAAGAGTCGCATCATCATTAGGAACCATTTGGCTATCGTAAAATTTTTTCATTTTTTCTAAAGTCGAATTGTCTACTTGGATAATAATTGGTTCCATGATAATCACCTCATATTTATTTTATCATATTTTTCTTGATTTTGACAGTAATATTTTCTAATGTTATAATATTGTGAGTAAAAATAGGAGGTTTTGTAATGAATTCGTTTATTATTGATATTATTTTTGTCGTATTTTTCATTTTTATGGCAATTATTGGATACGTGAAAGGCTTTATAACAAGATTATATGATTTAATAACAACAATTCTTGTTATTTATATATCATTTTTGTTTGCTTCACCATTAAGTAGTGTTGTGAGTTTGTATGATTATGATCCTAGTGATTTTGTATCTACAATGATAGGTCAATCTATTAATATGTTTTTGGTATTTTTATGCATTTTTATAGTTTTGTTTATTGCAAAGAAATTGATTGGTATTGCTTTAAAACCTGTATTAAAAGGAATTGTTAGCCGTTTTTCTTTAACGGAAGGTTTAGATAAGTTATTAGGGGTAACATTAAGTTTGATAGAAGCATTATTTATTTCTTATATCGTTGTTTTATTATGTATAACACCTTTATTTCCAAATGCAAAAGTGATGGTGGAAGATACACTTATTACACAAAACGTTTTAAAGTTAGTTCCTTCAATGACACAATATATGGAAGATATGACTTCAGCTATTGAAAAAATTCAAGATGGTAGTCATTCAAAAGAAAATTTGATAACTTTGATGTTAATGGCTGAAGACTTACATTTATTAAGTGAAGAACAAATTACAACAATTATAGATGAACATATTTATCCAGAAATTAAAAATATGAATATAACTTTAACTCAAGAACAAGTTGAACAAATGAAAGATATTTTAGAAAATTCATCTTATGATCAACAAAAGATAAAAAATATTATTGATAAGGTATTAGTTGGTGAATAAAATGAGAACACTTTATGAAACATTAGAAATGGATCAAATTCAAAATGAGTTAAAAAGCTTTTGTGCTTCATCATTAGGAAAAGATAAAATAGATTCTTTAATGATTTTTGATGATGAAGAGGATTTAAGTCTTGAACTTCAAAAAGTAGATGAAGCAATAAAAATGATCAACCTTCAAGGCAGGATACCTTTAGGAGGTTTATCTGATATACAAATTTGTTTAGAAAAAGCAAATAGAGATGGGACTTTACAAGGTGAAGAATTATTAAAAATGATGAACCATCTTGAATGTATTGTAAGAGTTCAAAATTATATGAATTCTCTTGAAATTTCTACTCCACAACTCACTGAATTAACATCTGGATTGGTTGGAAATGATCATATTTATCAGGAACTTCAAAGATGTTTAAATCCTGATGGAAGTGTAAGCGATAGTGCCAGTCCAACTTTAAAATCATTACGTGAAAAAATAGGACAACTTCATCACCAAATTCGTCATAAAATGGAATCTTTAGTGAAAGAGTCTAAAGATCTTTTATCTATGGATGTTTTGACTTCCAAAAATGATCGTTTGGTTTTACCAGTGAAAACAGGGTATAAAAATCAAATCAATGGTCTTGTTCATGCCCATAGTGCAACAGGACAAACCACTTATATTGAGCCTGAAGTTGTTGTCGTTATGAATAATCAATTAACAGATTTACAACTTTCTGAAAATGAAGAAGTTCAACGTATTTTATATATGTTATCTCAAATGATCAAACAAAATTATTATCATTTTCATTTTAATTTAGAAATATTACAACAGTTAGATTTTATTTTTGCAAAGGGATATTATGGGTATATTCATCATTGTTGTATACCAGTTATTGATAATAAAACAAGAGATATTGTTTTCAAAGAAGCAAGACATCCTTTGATTGATGAAAAAAAAGTTGTTTCTAATGATATTCTTTTACAAGATTATCGTATGTTATTGATCAGTGGTAGTAATACTGGAGGTAAAACAGTAAGTTTAAAAACTGTTGGTTTATTATCTTTAATGGCATTATGTGGGTTAGCTGTTCCTTGTCTAAAGATGAGTATACCTCTTTTTGATAATATTTATGTTGATTTGGGTGATGAACAATCTATCGAACAATCTTTATCAACTTTTTCAAGTCATATGAAAAAAATCATTGATATTTTACATAGTGTGAATGAAAATAGTTTGGTTATTATTGATGAAATTGGTTCAGGGACTGATCCTCAAGAGGGTGAAAGTTTAGCAGAAGCTATTTTAATGGAATTTTTAAAAAAGGAATGTTTTGTATTTGCTTCTACACATTATGGGAAATTGAAAACATTTGCTAAAGAGCATCCATCTATATTGATGGCTTCAGTTTCTTTTGATATGGATTTAATGAAACCGACATATCATTTAAAATTAGATGCAGTAGGGCAGTCGTATGCTATAGAAATTGCTTCTATTTTAGGATTAGATGAACATATTGTTGATTATGCAAAAGAATTAAAATTGAGTTCTATGAATGAACATGAGAAATTAATGGAAGAACTTGAAAAAAAAGATGAACAATTAAATTTGAAAGAAGAACAATTAAATCAATTATTAAAAGATAATCAAAAATTAGAAAAGCAATATAGACATCAAATTCATCAATTGAATCAAAAAAAGGAACAAATTCTTCAAGAAGCAAAAGATGAAGCAAATAAGTTAGTTATTGAAGCTAAAGAAAATATAGATATTGTTGTCAAAACGTTTAAAGAATCCAATTTAAAACAACATGAAATTATACAAGCTCGACATGATTTAGATTCTTTACGATTTATAGAAGAGGAAGAGACAGTTAAACAAGATCATGAATTACAAGTTGGTGATCATGTCAAGATTATCAAAATGAATAGAGAAGGGGATATTGTTGACATTTTAAATCAACATAGAATTATGGTATCTGTGGGTGGATTGAATGTGAAGTTACATGAAGATGATGTTGTCTTTATGCATCCTCAAACAAAAATTAAGAAAATGAAAAAAGCAAATGTTTACACATCTAAAACAAAGAAAACGGGAAGTTATGAAATCAATATTATTGGAAAAAGATATGAAGAAGCAATGGCTATGATTGATAAATTTTTAGATGATGCACTTGTTATGGGATATCCTCATGTGCGTATTGTTCATGGCATGGGAACTGGAGTTTTGCGTAAAGGGGTCAGAAAAATATTGGAAAAGAATAAACAAGTTGTTTCTTATAGAGATGGTGGACCTAATGAAGGTGGATTAGGTGCGACATTGGTATATTTTGAGTAATGAATGATTTGATAAGAGATAAACTTTCTTTATTACCACCATCACCTGGGTGTTATTTAATGAAAAATAAAGAAGGAACAATTATCTATGTTGGTAAAGCAAAGAAGTTACGAAATAGAGTTCATTCTTATTTTGTAGGTGTTCATGATTATAAAACAACAAAATTAGTAAGTGAGATTGTTGATTTTGAATATATTGTTACAGATAGTGAAAAAGAAGCTTTATTATTAGAAATTAATTTAATTAAGGACTATACTCCACAATATAACATTATGTTTATGGATAATACTTATTATCCATATATCCAAATGACAAATGAAGAACATCCCTGTTTAAAAATTGTGAGAGATGCAAAAAACAAAAAAGCAAAGCATTTTGGTCCTTTCCCAGATGCAACTGCTGCAAGAGAAACATATAAATTATTGAATCGCTTATATCCTTTAAGAAAATGTAATCATATTCCTAAAAAACCATGTTTGTATTATTCACTTGGACAATGTTTAGCTCCCTGTGTGAAGAATGTTGATTCTCATGAGTATGTTCAAATAAAAAAAGAAATTGTGAAATTGTTAAATGGTGATATTAAAGATAAGGTTAAAGAATTAACTCAAAAGATGAATGAAGCAAGTGAAGATTTAAATTTCGAACAGGCAAAAGAATATAGAGATTTAATTGCTCATATTCAGTATGTGACTGCAAAACAACATGTTCAATTTAATGATCATGTAGATAGAGATATTTTAGGTTATTATGTTGATCATGGTTATTTGAGTATTCAATTATTCTTTATGCGTAATGGAAAACTCTTATCACGAGATTTAAACTTGGTTCCTATTGGAGATAATGTTCAAGATGATTTACAGCAATTTATTGTTACATTTTACCAAAATAATACATTACCTAAGGAAATATTGTTGCCTCAGGATATTGATGATGATGTTTTAAAAGACATTTTGGAATGTACAATTTTAAAACCACAAAGAGGGAATAAATTATCACTTGTTAAAATGGCTAATGAAAATGCTAGGGAGTCTTTAGAAAAGAAATTCAAGTTGATTCAAAAAAATGAAAAAGCAACAATTGGTGCTATGCAGCAATTGGGTGAATTATTAAATATTCAAACACCGCATATTATTGAGTTGTTTGATAATTCTAATATTCAAGGTGCTTATGCTGTTGCAGGTATGGTTTGTTTTAAAGATGGTGTTCCTTCAAAAAAAGATTATCGTAAGTACAAAATAAAAACAGTTGAAGGACCTGATGATTATGCAAGTATGAAAGAAGTTGTTTATAGACGTTATTTTAGAGTTTTGATGGAAGGCTTAACACCTCCTGATATGGTTATTGTTGATGGAGGATTGGGACAAATTAAGGTCGCTAAAGAAGTGATTGACTCATTAAATTTAAATATTGTTGTATGTGGGTTATCTAAAGATGATAAACATTCAACAGCTATGTTATTAGATAGTGATGGAAAGAAAGTTGATATTCATCCTAAAAGTGAATTGTTTTTCTTACTTACAAAAATGCAAGATGAAGTTCATAGATATGCGATAAGTTTTCATAAAAATGTACGTTCTCAATCTTTGTTTTCTTCTCTTTTAGATCGTGTTGAAGGTATTGGACCAAAAAGACGCAAACAATTATTAAATCGATTTAAGAGTGTAAAACGTATGAAAGAAGCTACAATAGAAGAGTTAGAAGAGATTTTACCTAAAAAGGTTGCAGGAGATTTATATAAAGTGCTTCAAGAGTAAGCACTTTTTGTATGTTTTATCATATGATAAACAAGGAGGGTTCTTAATGCATTCCTTATTGACAAAAAGAGAAAAAGAAATCTTTCATTTATTAACTTTAAATCAGTCTACAAAAGAAATTGCTGAAGAGTTATGTATTAGTGAAAAAACAGTCAGAAACCATATTTCAAATGTCATACAAAAACTAGGTGTTAATTCACGCATACAAGCACTTTTAGAGTTAATTAAAATGAAAGAAATAGAATTATGAAAGAAGAGACAATTTCTTCTTTCTTTTTATACTTTTAAAATTCATATATTTGTATTATAATACCTAAAGAAGGTGATGGATATGAAGTTAAAAACATGGCAATTATTTGTTTTTGTAACTGTATTATTTGTTGGCTCTTTTTATGTTATTAATTTAAAGTTTGATAAGTTTTATAGAGTGAATGGTATTAACAATGATAATCGTGTTCTTATAGAAAAATATTTAAGTGAGGATGAACAAACATATTTAATTGATAACCAAATTGATATTGATTTGTTTATTCATTATATTGAATATGATGAATTTTCTTTAGTAAATTATCAATATTATGATGCTTTAAAACACACAAACAGATATAAAACAAAAGATATTTTGAATATAGGAAATAGTCTAGCCTCAAGAATATCATATACATATCCAACAAAGGCGTTTGATTATGCTAAACAATTAATTGATTTATCTTTAGAAAAGGCTTTTTTAAATACAGATCAGTTTCATTTTGAATATATTTCTCTTTATACAAGTATGCGACCATTATATGAAAAGGATGATTATTCTTTTATTGAAGATACTCATACATATATTTTGAAGTTAAATGCATTAGGAGTGACAGATAAAGAAAGTATTCAAAATACATTTACACAAATGACAACTGCATATAATCAGTTTTCATTAAAAGAATTAATGAGCCATGATTTATCAACAAATGTACAAATTATCTTTAATCCTTTTGAATTGACAACAGTTGTTAATGAAAAAAAATATATTGGTTATTATGAACCGAGCAGTTTGTTGTTGACACAGGATATTCCTAGAGCAAGGTATGCAATGTATTTACAAAGTGATGCTTATAATGCATTGATAAAAATGTATCAGGATTTATCAAAAGAAGTGAATGGTTTTGTTTTGAAAGGTGCTTACACATCTCCACAACATTTATCAAATGAGAAAATAGGACATGAGGAATTTCAATTAGGTTTATCTATTGATATTACAAAGTCTGAGGTTTCTTATAAAGATTTTGACACGACTGATTTATCTCAATGGTTACAACAACATGCTCATGAATATGGTTTTATTTTAAGATATCCTCAAAATAAGGCCAGTGTAACAAATAAAGCGTATGATCCACATATTTATAGATATGTGGGAAAATCTTTAGCAAAATCGCTTTTTGATTCAAATTTAACGTTAGAAGAATACGAAAATATAGAGGAGTAAAAATATATGAAGAGACCAATAGGTGTTTTTGATTCAGGAGTTGGTGGATTAACTGTTCTTGAAACTTTGAAAGAACAATTGCCAAATGAAAATTTAATTTATATTGGAGATAATATTCATTCTCCATATGGAGATAAAACAAAGGAACAACTTTTAGCTTATACAACTGAAATTTGTAAGTATTTTATTTCACAAAATGTAAAAATGATAGTCTTGGCTTGTAATACAACAAGTGCTAATGTTTTAGATGAACTTCAAAAACAATTTCCTCAAGTTCGTATTGTTGGTGTTATTCATTCCACAGTTCATGAATTTTTAAAAAAAGGATGTCATCATGTTTTGGTTATTGCAACTCATGCGACTATACAGGCTCATAAATATAAACAGTTAATTAATGATTATGATAAATATATTTGTGTGGAAGAATTAGAAACTCCACATCTTGTTCCTGTTATTGAATCTGGTGAGTATAAAACTGGAATAGCTGATATTTTAAATGATTATTTATTATCATATCAAAATAAAGTAGATTCTATCATTTTAGGATGTACACATTATCCTATTGTTTTAGACCAAATTCAAAAAATATTAGGTGATATTTGTTATGTATCATCTAGTGCATCTATTTGTCATGAAGTGAGTTCCTACTTAAAGCTTCATTGTTTGTTGAATACACAACAAACAATAGGAAATGTTCGTATTTATACAACTGGAAATGTAGATGAATTTATTTATTCTTCTTCGGGATTTTTTGACTATAATGATTTGAAGGTTGAATTTTTAAAGTTATAACATGATTTTATCATGTTATTTTTTTATATGCATATATTGAATTGAGGTGTTGCATAT
>CAJUJC010000010.1:13655-27503 GCA_910586805.1 uncultured Erysipelotrichales bacterium
AGGAGTTATAAGTTTATTGATAGGATGTTTGACATTTGTTTCATATATGTATGTGAATAAAGAAAAAGCACCAGAGGAAAAGGAAAATCATTATTATAAAACTGTTGTTTTTAAAGATAGCGATAATGAATTGATTCCTATATCTATGGATCTTCATAATCAGATGGAATTAGAACAGGAAGTTATGAATTGTATTGATATTATGAAATCAACTGAGTTTCAGGAATATGGTTTGTATCCTGTTTTAAGTTCTGAATTAGAAGTTTTATCTGTTGAGTTAAAAAATCATGTTTTAACATTAAATACAAATGATGAGATTGTTGCCAATAGTGATGCTTTAAATATTTTAGAAGCACTAACTTTTACATGTACAGATTATGATGATGTTAGCCGATTACAACTCCAAATTAATGGTCAGAATATATCTAATTTACCTAATAGTTTTATACCAGTATCTTCTTTAACAAAAGATTTAGGTTTAAATAATTTTATTGAAACATCTACTTATTTACATGAAACAGTTCCAGTTATGGTATACAAACAAAAGAATATTATGAATTATTCTTATTATATTCCTACAACATTAAGGATAGAAGAAAATGATTCTATTGATAAACAAGTGAAAACAATTTTGAGTCATATTCAAAGTCGTATACAACTTATTGATGCCTCTTTAGAAGATGGAACGTTACATGTTCAATTAGGTTCTAATATTTTATTGGATAACGAAAAAATAGATCAGGCATTAGAGGATTTAATTGTATTGTCTTTATCAACATTAAAGGGAGTTGATAACGTTGATATTACGATTAATAAGGAAAGTGTACGTACAAAAGAATCATCTATTATTGAATATAATCGTTTAAAAATATAAAAAATGTTGTATTGAGGAAGTAGGTTTTGTATAATGTAATCGGTGATAGAAATGAAAAAAGTTGTTGTTATGTCTGATAATCATGGACAAGACATTATGTTAAAGAAAATAAAAGAGTTAGAACCTACAGCTGACTATTATATTCATTGTGGTGATAGTGAAACATCACGTCAGGAATTGTTGCAAGGATATATTTGTGTAAAAGGAAATAATGATTGGTATTTAGATTTACCTAAAGAGGCTATATTGGATATTGAAGGATTAAAAATTCTTGTTACACATGGGCAGTATTTTGGCTACTTTAATAGAGAAATGGCTATGAAAGAAATGCTAGAGACAACTCAGTGTCAGGTATTAATTAGTGGACATACACATATGCCTATGTTTATAGAAGAGGGTGGATATTATTTGATAAATCCTGGTTCTACATCATTGCCTAGAGGTGGTAGTCCTAAAAGTTATGCTGTTTTAACGATTCATCAAAAACATATAGAATGTGAATTTAAACAATTGTAAAAAAGCAACTTTCGTTTTGGAAGTTGCTTTTCATATATAAATTTTAATGTATAACTTTAAAAGCTTTTAATGTTTCAATAAGAAGAGTTGGAATCAAAGAAACACCAAGACATATTATATAATAACTTGTTGGAAGTATCATTAATCCAAAGATATGTGCTAATGGTGGAATAAAGACAACAGCAAGAACTAGAACTAATGAAACAAGGCAAGCTTTGTTTAAACTATGATTAGTAAATGGACCTATTTTAAATAGGGAATGTTGAGAACGCATATTGTAAGCTTGGACAATTTGTGATAAAGCAAGAATGATAAAGCACATTGTACGACCCGCATTAATATCATTCAACTGTGCTAAACCAATATAAAATCCACTAAAAGCCAAAATACCAAACATAAGTCCTTGTAAAACAATTCTTATACCTAATCCATGGGCAAATATTCCTTCTTCTTTTGGACGTGGTTTTTCATTCATAACATCATCTTCTATATCTTCCATACCAAGAGCAATAGCAGGTAAGCTATCAGTAACAAGATTAATCCATAAAAGTTGCATAGAAAGTAGGGGAGCTTGTTTAAAAATCAACATAACAGTAAACACAACAATAACTTCACCAATATTTGTTCCAAGTAAGAAACCAACTGTCTTTTTGATATTTTGATAAATACCACGACCTTCTTTAACTGCTTCTATAATTGTTGCAAAATTATCATCCATTAATGTTAAATCAGCAGCGCCTTTTGCAACATCAGTACCAGTAATCCCCATTGCACATCCAATGTCACTGGCTTTTAAAGCAGGGGCATCATTAACACCATCACCAGTCATAGAAACAATAGCATTTTGTCTTTGCCATGCCTTGACAACTCTAATTTTATCTTCAGGTGATACACGTGCATATACTGAAATTTTTGTAATGTGTTGATCAAATTCATCATCACTCATTTGTGATAATTCTCTACCTGTAATAGCTATATCACCATCATGCATAATTCCTAACTCTTTGGCAATAGCACTAGCAGTTATAATATGATCGCCCGTAATCATCACTGGCTTAATACCAGCTTGAATGCATGTTTGAACAGCAACTTTTGCTTCTTCTCGAGGTGGATCAATCATACCAACAAGTCCCATGAAAGTTAATTGATTTTCTAAATTATCGCTTGTTGGTTCATTAGGTAATATATCTATTTTTTTATAAGCGACAGCAATGACACGTAATGCTTTTTGTCCTAATTCTTCAGTGATTTTAAGAATATGTTCTTGATTAATATTCACACATCTTCTTAATAATTCATCAGTTGCACCTTTGGTAATGACTATTTTTTGATTATTTTTTTGGACAACAACAGACATTAATTTTCTATCTGAATCAAAGGGTAATTCATAAATACGTTGATATTCATCATTTAACTCTTTTAAATCAATATGATTTTTAAGTGTTGCTGAAATAATACTTGTTTCAGTAGGGTCACCTAAATGTTTTTCAACTTGATCTTCAATAACAACAGAACCATTACTACATAATGTTCCATATTTTAAAATATCTAATGCCTGATGAGAATTGTGATCATGAACATCTTCTAGTAAATCCATTTGATTTACATATATCTTTACTAATGTCATTTTATTTTGGGTTAATGTTCCTGTTTTGTCTGAACATATAACACTCGTACTTCCTAGTGTTTCAACAGCAGGAAGTTTTTTTACAATAGCATTTCTTTTTGCCATTTTTGCTACACCTAAGGATAAAACAATTGTAACAATAACAGGTAATCCTTCAGGAATAGCTGAAACAGCTAAAGAGACAGAAGTCATAAAGATTTCAATAAGTGGAATACCATCAATCATTCCAATAACAAATATAAAGGCACAAACAATAATAGCAAGAATACCCAACTTTTTACCAAGTTCAGCTAAACGAATTTGTAAAGGTGTCTTTGTATCTTCTTCTTTATTTAATAAGCCAGCAATTTTCCCCATTTCGCTATTCATTCCAGTTGCACACACAACAGCTAATGCCGTCCCATATGTAATACTACACCCAGAATAGACCATGTTAATTCTATCACCTAAAGCTGCATTTTCTTTAACGATAGCTTGATAATCTTTTTCAACAGCAACAGATTCTCCAGTTAATGCAGATTCTTCAGATTTTAAACTTGAGGATGTAATCAATCTTGCATCTGCTGGAACAAAATCACCAGCTTCTAATTTAATGATATCTCCAACAACAATATCTTCAGAATTAATCATTTGTTCATGTCCATCTCTTATGACTCTTGCATGAGGAGAAGATAAAGACATTAAAGCTTCTAATGATTTTTCGGCTTTATTTTCTTGAACAACACCCATAATTGCATTAAGAATAACAATGAGTAAAATAAGAGCTGGTTCAAAAAATGCTGACAGATTATTTTCTTCAAATGCCAAAACAAAAGAGATGATGGCTGCAATCAATAAGATAATAATCATAACATCTTTAAATTGATCAATGAATTTTTGGAAACTCGTTTTCTTTTTGCTTTCTTCTAACTTGTTTTTTCCATATTTTTCAATTCTTTGTTTAACTTCATGATGACTTAATCCGTTTTTAGAATTTGTTTGCAATTCGTTTAAAATGTCATCAATTGATTGTTGATATTTTTCCATAGTCATACCTCCACAACATATATTTATTATTATACACTCATTTATGAAAATAATATGAATTATATATGATTGTTATAAAATATTGTTTTTCGATAATAAAATCATGTATAAAAAATCACTCTTTCGAGTGATAAATATATGA
This sequence comes from uncultured Erysipelotrichales bacterium, assembly GCA_910586805.1. Lineage (GTDB taxonomy): Bacteria > Bacillota_I > Bacilli_A > Erysipelotrichales > Coprobacillaceae > MGBC140090. Next base: position 17,841 of record CAJUJC010000010.1, read on the forward strand.
CAATAAAATATAATTATTATTATGGTGAAATGGTGAGTACTTAGAAAATATTCATATTTCTTTTAAAAATAGGAGAGAGTTAAAATTATTTTTGTAATAAAAAAAGCCCTTAAATAGGGCGATTTTTTTAAATGGCGTCCACGAAGGGAAAATAAAGTGTATGTTTTTAAGCGGTTTTTATAGCATTTTTATATATATTTTACCCTATTTTACCTTTTTTAGTTTGTATGTTTTACTTTTTTACACCAAATTTACGCCACGATTAAAAACTATCTAATACATTCAAAATCTTTTTTTTCTTCTCTGGAAACATATGTCCATATCGTCTTTCAACCATTTCCTTTGAGTGTCCTAATCGTTCAGCAATTGTAAAACTATCTACATTATTATTTATCAATAATGAAACATGGCTATGACGAAAATCATGAATTCTAATCACAGGTATTTGATCGTCCTCATTTTGACTATTGTATAAAGAAATATATTTATTTTTCTTGTTTTCTACAGTTTTGTGAGGGATAGGTTTATAAAATCCATGTATATAAAACTTTTCACTAAAACCATCAATTTTAAAACATTCTTTTTTCCACGTTTTGAGCTCATTTAAGAGACTTTTATTCAAATAGATAATTCTATTCTCACCAGTCTTAGTTGACTTTGTAATGGTTCTATTTTTGTTGTTGTAGTTGCTATGAATAGTTAATGTCCCATCAAATTCATTAAAATCTTCCCAAGTTCTAGCTTGTAACTCGCTTATACGCATACCAGTCCAATACAACATATCAAATAAAAGAATATCTTCAAAAACAGTTATTACACTTCTAAATTTTTTATACTGTTCTAGTGTCCAAAATTTCATCACCGATGTTGATTGATTGGTATGTTTGACAAATTCCAAGTAATTAAAAGGGTTTTCCTTTATGATCATCTTTCTTACCCCAAACTTCATTATTGATGACATTAATGTTTGGATTGAATCAATATAGCTATTTTTAATATTTAATTTTAATAAATTGTTTTGCCAATGTTCAATTATAGGTATTGTTATTTTATCAACGTACATATCTCCAAAGTAGGGGAGAATATGTTTTTTTGCAGTTGCTTTATAATCATAAATTGTACGTTCTTTTACTCGTTTTTGTTTATATTCGATAAATATATGGAAAAGTTCATTGTAGGTATATCTTTGTGTTGGTGTTTCTTTACAATTAATAAGAAATAATCTTTCATTTTCTTTAGCTTTATTGTATGTTGTAAATCCTCTTTTTTTATATCTTTTTTGATTTCCAAAGAGGTCTATGTACGATCCTTCATAATAATAAGTACCTCTTTTTTTATCTTTGTATACACTCATGTTAGCATATCCTTTCATTTATGTTGTTGTAGCTAATTACTTTTAATGATATTAATGCTATTACAAATTGTCCTATTGGAGGAAAGAGGTTTTATTTGTTTTTAGCTTTATCAATCGTCCTTTGCATGGCTTCTCTAATAACATTGGATTGACTAATCCCAAGTTTGGAACATGCCTCTTTGAATTCTTCTACAAATTCAGTCTTATATGTCGCTTTAACTTGTTTCATGTTCTTTTTTTTCCAGTCTTCAATGTATTCTTGTTGATTAAATTCTTTTTTTTCTTTCATAAATTACTCCTTATTTAAAATTCCATACTAATAATAAAGCAATTAATAATATGACAATGATTACATTTAATATAGTTTTAATAATTTCAAAGTGTTTCATATAAATAGCTCCTTTCATAATCTTTAAATTTATGATATAATGAGCAAGAGAGAAGGGAACTACTTCCCTAAACTCTTGATAAGTGCATATATTAGAGTAATTATTTCTAATATTAGCTTGATGAGTTCTAAGACTTGTTTGCCGACTGGTTTAGAACTCTTTTTCTTTTTGTTCATTATCCTTTCCTCCTTACAATTATATTATATCATAGTGGTACTACTATGTCAATATAAAATGAGAAAAAGTTTGATAAATTCAATGTTTTTTATTACTTTATAAAGTATAATTTATTTGTTATAATGTGACTGATCCTAAGTTACCTGCATGGGCTTAGGACTTTTTATTTATATCTGATAATCATATAATGATAATCTATATCATCGTTTTTTCTCTTTTTTGTATTCATGTGTTTACCTAATTTGATTTTCTTATCCCCCTCTAGGAGAGGGATATAGAATAATGATTGGAAAGAGTATTGCTATTAAACAAAATGAGAATATAAGTTTTAGATTTTTCTGGATAAAATTTTTCATTTTATTATTCCTTTCTATGAAGGTACACTATCTTTCGTCTATAGGAATGTAAACTTTCTTTTTCAATTTGGCAAATCCTATATATGATAGAATAGCTTGAATAATTGTGAACATAAAATAAATAGGCATTAAGACACACGCTATTGTATATAAAATAGCTCCAGTTAAAGCAAACCCTCTTTTGTTTAAGAAAACACCCAATCCATTAAATAAAGTTGCTAATACAGTACAAATCAAATGAGGCATTATAAGTGTTATTCCTATTCCAATACCAATATTTTCTGCATCATTAGCTCCTGATCCTGACATAGAAAAACAGTAATAAATAATATATAATGAATACAACAAACCAAGTGCAAAAGAGATTAATAATAACAAGTTATGTTTTTTCTTTTCTTTTGTCTTTTTTTGTGGTTTTTCATCAATGTGAGTATACAAGTCTTTGAGGGCTTGTGTTCTTTGAGTATTTTCAATACTAGATTCAGCCGATTCAACAAACTCAATGTTTTGATTTGCATTATAATCAATATCCTCTTTTTCTGCTTGTTTTAAATTTTCCTGTTTAATATTTGGATATTGCTTGTCCGCTTCTTTTTTTAATTTTGTAATTAATTTTCTTTTCTTCTTTTTAACAGCATAATCCAATCCATCCATAAATTCTTCTACTGTTAACATTTCAATATCTTCATATTTTGCCATCTTGTTTTCCTCCTTTTATATAAACACCTCATTGTGTTTACCAAATATAATTTGTTTGTAATTCTCTTATAAAATAATTAACTTCTTTTTCACATTTTTCTTCATATCCTTTTGAACAAGAAAAATGATTTTCAAAGATATGTATCATTTCATGAACTAAAGTTTCTTGTTGCTGAATATAAGAACATCTTGAATTGATTATAACTAAATATTCATAACCGTTATAATAGGCAAATCCTTTTACATATCCAGCTAAATTTTCATACTTTAAATTAATGTTATTCCATTGTAAAAAATCTTCAAAATTCAATTTAATCACACCTTACTTAGTTTCTTTATTAAATGTGTCAATAATTTTTAATATTTGTGCTAAGTCTTGTGGCTCTAACTTTCTTGCTTTATCAAATAACAATACTAATTGATCATTAGAGTGTATTTCGTTGTATAATTCTAATAGATCTGGATTATTTTTTTCTAAATAGTTTACATTTTCTATATAACTACCAAGACTATCGTTTTCTGTATTGAATTTGACATTTTCTTCTGCTTCTTTTATCAATTCATTAACATTAATGCTTAGAGCTGAACAAATAATAGTTAATGTTTCAATGTCTATTCGAGATTTTCCATCTTCATATCGTTTGATGGAACTTTTTGTTTTCAAATTACCAATTTTAGAAACCAATTGATCTAAACTGATATTTTGGTTTATTCTTTCTCTTTTTATAATAGAACCGATTTGTTTATAAAGAAGCATATCTATCTTTGACATTGTTTCACCCCTTTGCAAATACTATTATATCAAAAAAATGGTACAAAACAATAAAAAAATATAATTTTGTGCCAAAAAAGTGTTGATTTATATTTTTTGATGTGGTATTCTATGCATGTGCCATAAATTTGGAACAAAAAGAGGTGGTTTAATGACAGAGTATACAGTAGAACAGGCACGAATGCTATCAAAAATATCACAACAAAAAATGAGTGAAATTTTAGAGATTAGTAAAAATTCATACATCAATAAAGAAAATGGTACATCAAGATTTTATGTAGATGAAGCGTTAAAATTTTCAAAAGCAGTAGGAATTCCATTTGATAAAATAAAGTTTGTTATTTAGTTCTATTTTTTTTAGATCGAATGTGCCATAAAAATGGAACGTGTATTTAAAAATTATTGACAATCATATAGTATCAGATAATTAAGAATTGCATATTAGAAAAAATGATTTTGAAGCCTAAAAAGAGGAGTTAAAACGAAAAATATTTAAAATAACTTTGAAGAATTATTCAAAAGTGATTAGAAAAGAGGATTGGAATGGAAAATAAAAAAATTATTATTGATGTTGATGTAAACAATTTAAATGAATATGTGAATAAAGCTAATGAATTAATTGAGTTATTAAAAAAAGCTAAATCGTTGGCCGACGAACTAGCTTTAGTGGACTTTAATGTTAATCTTTAAAGTTGATATTAAGCGTTTTATAGCATGAAAGGAGAACTGGCAGGAATATTTATTCAAACATGAATAAGATACCCGCTGACGAAAAATTTATTTTAACGAGATAGGAGGGATTATATGAATTCGGTTTTATTAGGAAACGGCATAGCATTAACTGAAGATGAAATAAAAAAAATACAAAATGATATTTTTGAAGTTTTAAAAAAAGATCTCGGAAAAGACATGTGTAATTATCTAGTTATAAATTACATTATTTCAAGTTTAGATGATAAATTAAAAGAAAAAACAATTAATTTATAATTGTTTTTCGACTAAATCTTGAAGAACATAGGATATGATTTTTAATTCTTTATCTTTCGTATTAGCTCGAACGATACTTAATCCGCTATATGATTTCATTGATATTTCAAAACGTTCTTTATAATGATTGGATTGTGATTCATATTCTATTTCAAATATTAAATTAGGTTTTTCTTCAAATAATTTATTTATATTCAAATTTGATATAAACGATTGATTAGGAGCTATAAATGTTCCACAAATATTAGTAAACGGAACATATTTATCATTATAAACGTAATTAGAAAGCTCTTTATTACAAGTAAATTTAGTAATTGTTGCTCCAGAAGTTCCATAATTTTTTAATACAAGATAAAACGATTGATTTTGAAAGTTTATCATTTTACCAGTAATAGTAATATATGGTCGAGTTGATTCTTCAATCATTTTATTGTTTTGTTTCAATGTTTTTACAGAAATATAAATAGCAGTAATGCTTGTTATCAAAGAAACAAAAATACCTATAGTTTCTATCCAATTTGAAATACTAAATTTTGCAAAAAAATCAAACAACATTTATTTCACCTCACTTTCTTGTTTGGATTTCAACACTGGGGAGTATTGATAATTCTATTATAAGAAATTTGGTGAAAAAAGTAAAAATAATTAGTTCGTCTTCTCTGAGCTATCTAATAGTTTTCCCTTTCCCAAACATTTTCTATTAGATAGCTTTGAGGGGATGAACAGAAAGGAGAATAAATATATGACTATTAATATTACAAGAGAAAAGATATTGCACAAAGGTTTTGCGAACATTAGTGACATAAGAAAATTTGTTCCTTGCGGTTATGAAAAAGCAAAAAAAATATTTTTAGAAATTAGATCTGATGTGGAAAATGAAGGTAAATCTAATTTTGAAAATTCAATACTGTCAGTTCGATTATTGCCTTATATTGGCTTAACAGAAAAAAAAGTAATGCAGTTTGCTAAAACAGAAAAAGCCGACTTGGCAGAGTCGACTAAAGATTAAAAAGTTCTCATCAATTTTAATCGTTTTTATTATAAACGATTATTTGATGGAAATCAAGGAGTTAGAAAAATGAAAGAAAAATATACAATAGAAGAATTTATCAACAAGAATATTCTTGTTGAATGTAACTTAAATGAAGCAAAAATAATTGCTGATGAAGTAAGAAAAAAAGGGATAAATACTTCAAAGATTGATAAATTAACTGAAGATAAAGAACTACATCTTGAAGTGCTGAATGGTGAATTAACAAATGTCAATGCACTTTCTCCAAAACACCTTTGTAATTATAAAATCGTTAAGTTTGATGATTTTGATTTTGAGATTAAAAAGGATAGATATACTATCCAGGATCTTATAGAAAATGATATTTTGATTAAATGCAATTATCTTCAAAGAAAGAAAATCGGTGATATTGTTAAAGATTTAAAGTTCAACACTTTCAGCATTGAAAATGAGGTTTATCCATATCATGGAGATGTTTATATTGAACTGATTGATAATACAGTTATATTACATTTTGATGTTTTGGACAATCAATATATTGATTATGAAAAATATAAACTTATTGATTATGATAAATTGGTTATTCATGATGAAATGAACATAAAAGAAAACAATCATAAGAACTTCAAACTAGAAGAAATTGTTCGTTGCGTATTGTATGCAAAAGATATGATTGATGATCGTATAAAAAAGTACGTACACAAGAATGGTAAAAACGTTACAGCATTTATTACAGCTATAGATAACGAAAAGAATATGTGTGAAATTGTATTTTTACATAATGTTCATATTTCAAAATGGGTTTCATGTTCCCAACTTTATCATATTGAACATATCTATGAAGTGGGTGGTGATGATTGTGTATAAAATTATATTATGCTTCACTGTCGTAGTGATTATGGCTTTTATTACGATTATTACAGCAGGTACATATATATCTTTATTTTCAGGAAGTTTTTGTGCATCATCTGCTTTGTTTTTGGAATTACTTTATGATAGGGAGATAGCACTACATGATGAAGAAATCAAGAAGAATTGAAAATTATATTATTTTTGCATCAGAAATTGGTGTCATTGTTATTTTAGTATTGTTAATTATTTTGGAGCATATAAAGAACGTTTCTTAATTGTTATCAACAAAAAAAAGTATAAATTGAAAGAAATATTATTACAACTATTAAAATGTAGGAGGAATGAGGATGAATAGGAATGAATTTAAGTTACATCTTGAAGAATATGCAGTAGAACTGAAGTATGATGAAAAATCGAACAGCAGTATAGAAACATATTTGAGATATGCAGGTTTGTTCATTTCTTTTCTTTCTCATGAAAACGACATCACAAAAATAGATGTTATAAATTTTAAAAAGTATGTCGTTGATGTTTTGAAGTTTTCTTCGACTACATCACAACTTATTGTTATATGTGTCAATAAATTTCTTCATTACTGTAATCTTGATGATTTGAAGGTAAAACAGATAAGAGTTCAAAAACAGTCAACAGTTGATGAAATCATGACATCAAAAGACTTCAAAAGATTGCTTAGAATTGCAAAACGTATTGGAGATACACAAACATATTACATTATGAAGTCACTTGCATATACTGGGGTCAGGAATGAAGAACTTAAATATTTTACATATGAAAATATTCAAAATAGAAAAATGTATATTCTTGTCAAAAATAAAGGAAAAGAAAGAAAGGTTCCTATTCCTCAAAGATTAAGACGTGAGTTATTGGATTATTGTAAAAAAGAAAAAATCAATAAGGGTCTTATATTTTATTCATCTAAGGATAGAAATACGATGCCACATAGAAGCACTATTTTTAGACGTTTAAAGAAGATTGCAGGTATTGCAAGAGTTAAAAAATCAATAGTACATGCACATGCATTCAGGCATCTATTTGCAATTACATTTTTAGAAAATGGTGGCGATTCTTTAGATTTGATGAATATATTGGGACATAACTCACTAGAGACAACAAGAGGTTATGTTATAAAGACACAAGATCAGTTGAGAAAACAAATTGAAAATAAAATTAAATATTAGGAGGAAAATATGACTATTGATGTTAAAACCGATGATAAAGTTGTCATCACAATTCAGGATGGGAAAGCACGAGTTCTATTAAACAATAACGAAATATACTATCCTAAGATGCTTTCTCTAGGACATGCTGATGGACTGAATACAAGGCTTGATATAGAAGGTGATAACAATGAATTACATAACAATTCTTGATTTTATGGTAACTGAATTGATGCTTAGAGGTAACGAACTTATTGTCTTTGCATTAATCTATGGCTTCTCGCAGGATGGACAAAGTGAGTTTGAAGGGAGTATATCATACATTCAGGAAAGAACAGGTCTTTCGCGTCCAACAGTTGTTGATATTTTAAAAAAATTAGTTGATAAAAAACTTGTAGTAAAGATTGAAGAATTTAGGAATAACCTAAAAATATGTACTTACAAGACTAGTAAAGAAACTTTACTAGGGGTAGTTAATTTTCTTTCAAAAGGTAGTAAAGAAACTTTACCACCTATCCTATATAATAAAAAATATAATAAATATATAGGTAATGAAGACAGTGAAGAAGTAAAAACACAAGTTAGTGAAATTCTAAAATATCTAAATACTAAAACTGGTAAGCATTTCAGGATTGAAGCTAAAGGGAACAGAGATGCAGTTAGGGCAAGAATCAATGATGGTTACACATTAAAAGATTTCAAGTTTGTAATTGATTCAAAAACAAATGATTGGAAAGGCACTACAATGGAAGAATACCTTTGTCCTGAAACTTTATTTAGACCTAATAACTTTGAGAAGTATCTTAACAAAAAAGGTTCAACTCCAAAATCAAAGATTGATCCCAAGATAGAAAGAGAGGTTTTTGAAGATGAATAACATAAATGATGCTGAAATCAATTTTCTTTCAATAATCATGAATAAAAATGATGTCATTGATATGACAGTTGTTAAACCAGAATTTATTGAAAATAAGTCGTTTAGAGAATTATATAGAATAATTTTAGAACTCCAGGAGTTCAACCCACCAAAGATTGTTGAAAAGGGATTTAATGATGTTGATTTAATGACATTTGTATATGAACAGTTTATATATGAAAGTACATATCATAATATGTTCAAACATTATGAGTTGATTATCATCAATCATTATAAAACAAAACTTCTAAACAACTTGAATACAAGACTTTCAAAAAGAGAAATTTCTTACAGTGATTATAAAACTGAATTTGATAAGATTGATAGCATTAGACAAATTAATACAAAGGAACATCCTAATCAAAAGGAAATTGTTTCCATTATTACCAAAAAAAATAAATACATTCAGTTAGGGAAATTTGAAGATTTAGCAAAGGCATTAAGATTATTAAGTGATGATACTGTTACAGTTGCTGGTCCTACTGGTTTTGGAAAAAGTGCGATGCTGTTAAATCTGTTTAATGAGTGTATAAATGATAGAAGCAACTATTGTCAGTATTATAATCTTGAAATCAATAATGAACAAGTTGTTAAAAGATTAATAGCAATTAATTCAAAAGAAAGAATACTTGATATCAATAAAAACATCCAAAAGGAAAACGTAGCCAAATCAATCAAAAAGTTTTCTAATGAAGATTATTATTTATTCAACGAGCCTCTATCGTTGGAAAGATTAACAGCTGAAATTACTTCACACCTAAAAAGTGATAAGCAAAATATTGTGTTTGTTGACTATATAGGTCTTCTTAATGTAGAGGACAAAGAAATCAATAGAACACAATATACTAAAATAACACACATTATGAAAGAACTTAGAAAGTTGTGCAGGAAATATAATATCCTTATGTTTTTAATAAGTCAATGCGAAAGAGATTCGCTAAAAAAAGAAAAAATAACTCTTCACAGCCTGA
>CAJUJC010000010.1:27513-28499 GCA_910586805.1 uncultured Erysipelotrichales bacterium
CCTGAAAGATAGTGGAGAAGTGGAAAATTCAAGCACCCATGTAATTTTGCTTTATGATAGTGAAAATGAAGAGGTTGATTTTGATTTTTGTGAAAATGTTATTGTTGATGTAGCTAAGAATAGAAACAACTACACACACAAAATGGAAATAAACTTCTTTAAAAACAAACAACTATTTGAAGAAAAAGGTAATCGTAGAGATTTGAGGGTATGACATATAGACAAGAAATAGAAGCTCTCATTGCTACATTGTTATATGCTTACTACAAACGTTATGTAGAGCCGCTAGAACAATCTCATGATGAACTACTTGAAGAAAATAGAATGTTGAAACGTAAACTCAAAGATAAATCAAATACTGATTATCGTGAATTAGCTAGAAAAATGAAAAATGAGAGAGACTATTATAAAAAATTGTAAAAAGTAGGAAGTGATATGATGGAAAAACATATAAAAGACATCAAGATTGAGTTATATAACGATCATTTTGAAAATGCTAAAAGGTATCAAATACCTAGAGCACAATTGATAATTGCTGATATTCCTTACAACATAGGAATCAATGCTTATGGTTCAAGAAGTGATTGGTATATTGATGGTGATAACAAGAATGGTGAGAGTGAAAAAGCTGGAAAAACATTCTTTGATACAGATGAAGATTTCAAAATATATAACTTCTTTCAGTTTTGCACAAGACTTTTGAAGAAAGAGCCAAAAGAAACAGGAAAAGCACCATGCATGATTATTTTCTGTTCATGGCAACAGTTGAATGAAATCAAGGATTATGCAAAGAAATTTGGTTTTGAACACGCACAGCCCTTATTCTTCATTAAGAAATCATCTTCACAAGTTTTGAAAGCAAATATGCGTATTTGTGGAGCAACAGAGGTTGCATTGATATTATATCGTGATAAATTACCAAAATTTAATAATGATGGTCGTATGATTCTTGATTGGTTTGAATGGGATAGAGGTGGTAAATATCC
>CAJUJC010000011.1 GCA_910586805.1 uncultured Erysipelotrichales bacterium
CATTAACACCGGAAATCGCAAAGTTAAGAAAGCAATTAGTTGATTGTGAAACGATTGAAGAATGTTCAACACACATTACAAAGTTTATTAATGAGAAAGAAAACAGGAGGACAAAAGATTATGAAAGAAATTAAATATGTAGAAATTGATGGGATATTATATCCAGATTTAAAGTTAACACCACAAAAAGAAATTCATTTATCTCGCTTTGGTAGGATGAAATTAAAGTATCTAAAAGAACATAGACGAGTGCAATATACTAATTTACTGATAAGCGGATACCTTAATAATTATCTTCAAGAATTCGATAATGAAATGAATGAATTATATGATCGTTTGGTTGAACAGTACAAAGTTAAATGGAATATTACTGAAGAATTAAAAGCAAATGATCAAATGAAATGGGTTCAAGAGATGAATAACATAGAGAGTATTGTAAAAGAATTAATTATAAAAGAATTTATTTGTGTTTAAAACAGGAATAATTTAAAAAGTATGGATTTCACAAGGTTTCCATACTTTTTTATTAGCGAAGCAAATACCACGTGCTATGCGCGTGGTGAGGTTTTAGCTTTAGCGTTGTGAAAAAACCTCCAATGATATAATGATATTTGGCCTGGCAGCTAAATATAAAATCAAAGGAGGAAGTCTAATGAAAGACACAAATAGTTTATCACACACATCATACAGATGCAAATACCATATTGTTATTGTACCAAAATATAGAAGAATGGTCATATATAATAAGTTGAGAAAAGATATAGTACAAATACTAATGCTACTAATCAATAGGAAACCAGATGTAAAGCTGATAGAAGGGGAAGCATGTCCAGACCATATACACATGCTCATAGAAATACCGCCAAAGTATTCTGTTGCAGAATTTATGGGATATTTGAAAAGCAAATCAACATTGATGATATTTGATCGATATGCGAACTTGAAGTATAAGTATGGAAGTCGACATTTCTGTGCAAAAGGATATTTTGTAGATACGGTAGGAAAGAATGAAAAGGTCATAGCAGAATATATCCGAAATCAATTGCAGGAAGACAAGATATATGATCAGATGAGTATGAAGGAATTTATAGACCCGTTTACGGGTGAGCAGGTAAAAGGTGGCAGAAAAGAAAAGCCCTTTAAGGGCTAGCTGGTAAAGGAGTTGCAGCTGTCAGGCTTCAGTGTGTGAAACATAGCGCAACAGAATGCCCTTATAGGGCGAGAGCATACCACGTCTTTTAGGCGTGGTTATGATAAATAAAAAAAGATATGTGATTATCTTTTCTTTATACTTTGATGAAATCTTATATCTATAAGTTCTAAAATATCATTAAATACTTCTTCATTTATAATATCAATCATTAACCAACGTTGACCATTTCCCTCTTGTGTTTCATTATAAACTTTTTGAATATAAGAATGATAACTTTTCATTTTTTCTTCAATTATTAATTTTTCTTTTTCACTTACAATAATTAAAATTGTAAAATAATTTTTATGAGGATAAAGAGTACATATATTTTTACCATATTTTTTAAATTTTAAATTCCATCCCCTAGCCCAAGAACAAGAACTATATTCGGGTTTTATTTTTGTTGCGTATTTATCTTCCATTGTTTGATAAAAATTGTTAAAAATAGAATTATTGATATAAATTTTAATATCTTCTAATAATGGAAATGTATTTTTATCTAAAATATTAAACATAACTTTTTCTCCTTTCTATTATTTTAACGAATAAATATATAAATTTAAAGAATATTTGTTATAATAGATAAGAAAAGAGGTGTTTTCATGAATGATGAAATTATTGTAGCAATTGCAACCTCAAGATTAGAAGCTGCTATTTCCATCATAAGATTGAGTGGAAAAGGAAGTATTGCATTTGTACAAAAATTTTTTACAGGAAAAATATTAGATAAAGATAGTCATACAATTACATATGGTTATATTGTTGATGGTAATGAAAAAATAGATGAGGTTTTAGTTAATATTTATCGAGGACATAAAACTTTTACTGGAGAAGAAATGGTTGAAATTAATTGCCATGGTGGTGTTTTTATCACTCAAAAAGTATTACAACTTTGTTTGAATCATGGTGCAAGAATAGCTGAAAGAGGAGAATTTTCAAAAAGAGCATTTTTAAATGGACGTATTGATTTGTCTCAAGCTGAAGCTATTAGCGATTTGATTTCTGCTAAAAATGATTATGCTTCACAATTGGCATTAAAAGGTATTCAAGGAAATATTAGTCATTTTATTGAAGATTTAAGAGAAGATTTAATTCAAATTATTACGCAAATAGAAGTGAATATTGATTATCCTGAATATGATGATGTAGAAGAATTAACAGCTGATTCACTATTACCAAGAAGTCATTCTTTAAAAGATAAAATGAATAAGATTATAGAATCTTCTAAAAATGTTCATCTATTAAAAGATGGTATCTCTACTGTTATTATTGGAAAACCTAATGTAGGAAAATCAAGTTTATTAAATGCATTATTAAATGAAGATAAAGCCATTGTTACAGATATAGCAGGAACAACAAGAGATATTGTAGAAGGAACAATTCGTTTAGATCAAATTATATTAAATATGATTGATACTGCTGGTATTAGAGAAACTGAAGATATTGTTGAAAATATTGGTGTTCATAAATCTAAAGAATTGATTAATAAAGCTGATTTGGTTTTACTTGTTATTGATAATTCTAAAGAACTCACAAAAGAAGATGAATATTTAATGGAATTATCTAAAAATACACATAGAATTATTGTTTTGAATAAAAATGATCAAGGATCAGTTAATGATATAGATGGTGTTTTTATTAGTGCTAAAGATAATGATATAGATAGTTTAATTGAAAAGATTAAAGAAATGTTTGAACTTGGACAAATTACATCAGAACAAGATGATATTCTTGCAAATGCAAGACAAATTCAATTATTAGAAAAATCAAAATATTCATTAGAAGTTGCTATTGAAGCAATGGAAAATGGATTGCCGACAGATTTAATTGTTACTGATTTATATGAAAGTTGGGAAAATTTGAAAGAAATATTGGGAGAAAGAGCAAAAGAAGACTTATTAGATGAATTATTTAAACGCTTTTGTATAGGTAAATAACATGAAATATGAAGTTTTATCACAAAGATTTTATAAATTTTTTAAGTATTGTCGTATGATGGCTATTGTATTTCTTGTTTTATTTTTAGGGATTACAGCTTTTAATACTGACAACTCAACTTTGTATTTAATAAGTTATTTATTTATGATTATTATGTTATCATCAGTATTTGAAAGTATAGTTTTGTATATTTTATATTTATGGTATAGAAATAAATAATTTTTCTTTGAAAAAAATCAAAAGCAATCAATTAAAATCTATTGATTGTTTTTTTGTACTTTTTGATGTAAATAATATATAATATTCTTAGAAAAGATGATTTAAGAATATATAGAAAGAAAGGTGATTGAGATGAAAAAAATATTATATATGATAATGTCTTTAATGCTTTTAGTCGTGCTTTTAGGATGTCAAAAACCACAAAAACAGAATCTTTTATCTTTAGAAAATGAAAATTCAGAAAAAGAATTACCTTGTTATAAAATAAAAACATCAAATATAAGTAGTATAAAGGTAAAAATTCATAGTGATAATATGGAAGAGGGAACTATACCACTTACAGGTGTTGGATATGGAGAAAATAGAGAAGATCAGGGAAAAATTATATTTGAAGAATTTAAAAATGAGAAGATAAAAGAAGGAGATTTAAAGACAAGTATCATTGCGAGATATAATACAGATGAAATAGATGATCATTTTCAATTAAGTATAACAGAAGCTGATATTGATTTTAAGGATTATGAAGTTTTGAATTTATATAATAATATAAATATTAATGAAAATGATACTATACGTTTATTTTCAATTAAGTGTGATTCACAAATTTATGATATTTCTTTAGAAGTTTATTTTCATGAATAAATTGAATATAAAGATTGAATTAATTCGTAGAATTTGTAAACAAGTATAAATTTTTGTGGTATAATCAAAAAAAGAAAAAGAGGTAGATAAAATGTCAACAATTATTTTAAATCATCCGTTAATTGAACACAAATTAACAATTATGAGAAATAAAGATACTGGAACAAAAGAATTTAGACAAAATTTAGATGAAGTTGCAATGCTTATGGCATATGAAGTTACTAAAGGGTTACCAACAAAAAATAAAGAAATTATAACACCTATTTGTCAAATGACAGGTAAAGAGTTAGTAAGACCTATTGTCTTGGTTCCTATTTTAAGAGCAGGACTTGGATTAGTAGATGGATTTAAAGCTATCATACCTACTGCAAAAGTGGGGCATATTGGTATGGCTAGAAATGAAGAAACATTACAACCAGAAGAATATTATGCAAAATTCCCATCTTGTTTAGGTGAAGCAGATGTTATTGTTGTAGATCCAATGTTAGCAACAGGAGGAAGTGCTTCAGCAGCATTAGAAAACATCAAAAAACGTGGAGCAAAACATATTAAATTGGCTTGTTTAGTTGCTGTTCCTGAAGGAATTTCAGTTATAGAAAAAAATCATCCTGATGTTGATTTGATTGTCGCAGCATTAGATGAAAAATTAAATGAAAAAGGTTATATTGTTCCTGGCTTAGGAGATGCAGGAGATCGTTTGTTTGGTACAGATGATTAATAAAAATCAGTGGTAGTTTAGAATCATGTATGGTGAATTTTAAATTACCACTTATTAGTTATAGGAAAAAAGTTTTAAATTATAAAAAATTATAAGGATATACTTAATTAAAATAAGGAGCTTATAAAATGATTTATGTTATGAGTGATATTCATGGTATGTATGATAAGTATAAAAAAATGCTTGATTTAATAGACTTACAAAAAAGTGATACTTTATATGTATTAGGTGATATAGTAGATCGAACTTATGGATCTATAAAAATATTAAAAGATATGATGAAAAGACCTAATGTTTTTTGTATTTTTGGTAATCATGAATTAATGATGGTTGAATGTATGAGTATTTTAAATCAAGAAATTACAAATGAATTGTTGGATAGTTTAAATGAAGCTCAAATCATGAAATTATCTGATTGGATAAATAATGGAGCTTATCAAACAATTGAAGAATTTAAAACATTAAGTAAAAAAGAGAGACAAGATATTATTGATTATATTATGGAATTTACAGCGTATGAAGAAGTATCAGTTAATAATAAGAAATATCTTTTAATACATGCTGGTTTAGGTAATTTTGATAAAGAAAAATCATTAGATGAATGTGATATTAATGATTTTGTTTGGACAAGACCAGACTGGGATATTTCATATTTTAATGATCCTAATCAATTTGTAATTGTAGGACATACTCCAACTTTAGCAATAACACAAAAAGCAGAGATATATCATAAAAATAATTTTATTACTATTGATTGTGGAGCATGTTTTCAAGATGGTTTGCTTGGATGTTTATGTTTAAATACTATGGAAGAGTTCTATGTATAAAATTGATTATTTGATTTTTGAAATATGATTTAAAGACATCATAAATACATGGTAATTTCAAGGAAATTTTGTTATAATCTAAGAAATGTTAATATATGGAGAATAACGATGTTAAAAGATTTATTATTTGCTTTAGATTTAGGATTAAGAGTAATAGGATCTTTTCTAATTTGTACATTTATTGGATTGAAATTAGATGAGTATTTTCAAAGTCAGCCAGTGTGTATATTATTAGGAATTATATTAGCATTTATTTATGTTATAAAACTATTGTTGGGAGTTGGAAAAAATGAATGAAAATAAAGTTTTACAACAATCTTTTTATGTGTTTTTGATTGGATGTATTTTATTTTCTATTTTAAGTTTTGTTATTTCCGATATATCTTATGTTATAGGATTTATATTAGGGTATATTATTAATGTTGGAGTCTTTTTGTTGATTATGAAAATGTCTAGTGAAATATTAGCAATGAAATCTTCTTCAATATTAATTGCAATGGGTTTTATATTAAAACTATTAATGTATTCATTAGGATTTTACTTGGCTGTAAAGTTAAGTTGGATCAATATCATCGGTGTATTTTTTGGATATCTTATCACAAAGATAACAATTTACATAGGTGGTTATATTTATAAAGGAGGTGAAGGTCGTGGTTAGTCCAGTAATGCTTTCAGAAGTAAATAAAATACAAATTACATTACAGGTAGAATTGGTTTTTTCTTTAATTATCACTGCTGCTTTATGTGTTTTCTTTATTTATGCTGGAAAGAAAGTTATGGCTGCCAATCCATTAGAAAGACCAAAAGGGATTGTATTGGTTTGTGAAACAGGAATAGAAATGGTTTATAATTATATGAAATCAATTATGCCATCTCGTTTTGAAAAGAATTATTATCCTTATTTTGCAATGATGTTTGTGTATTTGATTTTTGCAAATTTAAGTGGTTTGATTGGTTTTGATGCTCCTACATCTAACTATTCAATAACACTTGCAATTACATTAATTACTTTTGCATTAATTCAATACAATGCATTTAAGAAAAAAGGAGGTTTTACTTTCTTTAAAGAATTAGTATGGCCACCAACAAATATCTTAAGTGCTGTTTCACCATTGATTTCATTGTCAATGCGTTTGTTTGGTAATATTTTAAGTGGGACTATTTTGATGACATTAGTGTATCAGTTTACAGGTTGGTTATCAGGATTTTTATTACCAGTTAATGTGTTAGGACCAGTAATTGCACCTTTTTTACACGCATATTTTGATGTGTTTGCAGGGTGTATTCAAACTTTAGTATTTGTGACTTTATCTAGTATTTTGATTGCTATTGAAGCAGAATAACTAGTGAAGGATAAAAAGAAAAATTAAAAAATTTGGAGGTATAAAAAATGACAGATTATGGATTAATTGCTATTGCAGCAGGTATTGCTGTATGTGCAGGATTAGGAACTGGTATTGGTGAAGGGATTGCTGCAAGTAAGGCAGTAGAAGCTGTTGGTAGAAATCCTGAAGCTGAAGGTAAAATTCGTACTATGATGATTTTAGGTATTGCCTTATCTGAAACAGTTGCTATCTATGGTTTATTAATTGCTTTCTTATTAATGTTCGTTTACTAAGAAATAAATAAGAAGGAGGAATAAGAAATGAATATAGATATTGCAGGTAAATTATTCCCCAATATAACAACGTTAATTATTCAATTATGTTCTACAGGGGTTATGCTACTTATTTTCAAGAAATTTCTTTGGACTCCTATGCAAGCGTATTTTGCTAAGAGAGCGGACTTCATTGAATCACAAATGAATGAAGCAAAAGAAATGAATGAAAAAGCGAAGAAATTTATGGTAGAAAGTGAAGAACAAGCACGTGAAAGTGCAAAAGAATACAGAGAAATTGTAGAACGTGCGAGAACTGATGCTATCAAAGTGCGTGATGATATTGTTGCTCAAGCAAAGAAAGAAGCAACATCTAAAATTGATCAGGCACAAAAAGAAATTGAAGCTGAAAAGCAACAAGCAAAAGATGATATGAAAGAAGAAATGATTAATGTCGCTATTGAAGTCGCTTCAAAAATTATTGAAAAAGATATGAATACAAAAGAAAATCAACAAATGGTTGAAGATTTTGTTGAAAAGGTTGTGAAGTAATGGAAGCAGTTGCTAAAATTTATGCTGAATCTTTATTTGATTTAGCTAAAGAAAATAGAGCAGTAGAAATATATCAAAAAGATATGTTAAAAGTTCAAGACGTTTTTGAAGATTCATCTTTTGTACAATTCTTTAGTCATGTTGCTTTGGCAGATGAAATTAAAAATGATGTAATGAAAAAGGCTTTTCAAGGACAAATACAAGAATATGTTTATAATTTCTTATTATTGTTAGTGAAGAAAAGAAGGATAAATTATATTTTAAATATTTGTCATGAATTTCAGTCTTTATGTAATGATTATTTTGGTGTTAAGGTTGGTAAAATTTATAGTGCTTATGAGTTAACTCAAGATGATATTATTAAGATTGAAAAAGCGATGAGTCAAAAAGAAAATAAGAAAGTGAAATTAAGTGTGGTTGTTGATTCGAGTTTAATTGGTGGGATTAAAGTTGAAATTAATAATCATGTTTATGATGATACACTTTCTAATAAATTAGAATCACTTAAGCAAGAACTATTAAGAAAGTAGGTGAAAATAGTGAGTCTAAGACCAGATGAAATTAGTGCTTTAATCAAAGAACAAATTAAACATTATAATGATCAAATTGAATCTAAAGATGTAGGAACAGTTATGACTGTTGGTGATGGTGTTAGTGTTGTTCATGGGTTAGATGATGCTATGTTGGGAGAATTATTATTATTCCCTAATGATGTTTATGGTATGGTTATGAACCTTGAAGAAGATAGTGTTGGTGCTGTATTATTAGGTAACGAAGGAACTATCAAAGAAGGTGACGAGGTAAAACGTACAGGAAAAATTATTGAAGTTCCTGTTGGTGATGGATTGTTAGGGCGTGTTGTCAATCCATTAGGTCAACCTATTGATGGACAAGGTGAAATCAAGTATACAAAAACACGTCCAATTGAAAGAGTTGCTAGTGGGGTTATGACTAGAAAATCGGTTGATCAACCATTACAAACTGGTATTACTTCTATTGATGCAATTATTCCTATTGGAAGAGGTCAACGTGAGTTGATTATCGGAGATAGACAAACTGGAAAAACAGCTATTGCGATTGATACTATTTTAAATCAAAAAGGACAAGATATTTATTGTATATATGTAGCTATTGGACAAAAGAATTCAACTGTTGCACAAATCGTAGAAAAACTACGTAAAGGTGGAGCAATGGACTATACAACAATCGTATCAGCAGGTGCGAGTGAACTTGCTCCCGTTCAATATATTGCTCCTTATGCAGGAGTTGCAATGGCAGAAGAGTGGCTATTTGAAGGAAAAGATGTGTTGATTGTTTATGATGATTTATCTAAACATGCAGTGGCATATCGTACAGTGTCTTTATTGTTAAAAAGACCACCAGGACGTGAAGCATATCCAGGAGATGTCTTCTATTTACATTCAAGATTATTAGAAAGAGCTTGTCGTTTAAATGAGGAAAATGGTGGGGGTTCAATTACAGCTTTACATATTATTGAAACACAAGCAGGAGACATTTCAGCTTATATTCCTACAAATGTTATTTCTATTACTGATGGACAAATTTTCTTACAACAAGATTTATTCAATGCAGGTTTCAGACCAGCTATTGATACAGGTTTATCAGTATCACGTGTTGGTTCATCAGCACAAATTAAAGCGATGAAACAAGTTTCAGGATCTTTAAAATTAGAATTAGCGCAGTTTGCGGAAATGCAAGCTTTTGCTCAATTTGGTAGTGATTTGGATGCTGCAACAAAGGCAACACTAGATCATGGTGAAAAAGTAAGAGAAGTTTTAAAACAAGCTCAATACTCACCACGAAGTGTAGAAGAACAAGTTATTTCATTATTTGCATTAAAGAATGGATTTACAAAGAAAATTCCTGTAAATAAAGTGTCATCATTCATTAATGAATTATATGTTGATATTGAAACTCATCATGAGAATATTATCGAAGATATTCATACAAATAAGATGATTAGTGATGATTTATCAAATCAAATGAAGGATGTTATGAAAGCTTTTGTAGAACAATTTCTTAAAGTGAATAAGGAAGGATAATGCTTATGGCTAGTAATATGCAGTCTATTAAAAGACGTATGAGGTCAGTTGAATCTACAAAGAAGATTACAAAAGCAATGCAACTTGTTGCGACTTCTAAATTAAGAAAAACAAGAAATCAATTAGAAGAATTAAAACCATATTATAGTATGGTTCAGGAAACAGTTGCTGAAATTTTAGAAAGTAATAAAGGACGTATTGATAATCCTTATTTAAAAGAAAATAAAGAAGGAAAGACAGTTTATATTGTTATGACTTCTAGTTTAGGATTATGTGGTGGTTATAATGCAAACGTTTTTAAGACTATTGCAAGTGAAGTTCAAGATGATGATATTGTTTATATGATTGGGACAAAAGGTGCAAGTTATTTATCTCATCGTCATATTGAATATAATCATGATTATTTGAATTTAAATACGACTTTAGATTTTAAGGAAATTGTAAGACTTGTAGGTGAGTTAACAACAAAGTATAGAAATAAAGAAATTTCTAAGATTAAAATTATTTATACTGAGTTCGTTAATAACTTAACATTTACACCTAGAGTTATTACTTTATTACCAGTTGATACTTCTGATTTTGATGATATTGAAGTGACAAAAAAATATACAGTTTTTGAACCAAGTCCAAATGCTGTATTGAATCAATTGATACCTATGTATTTACAATCAGTGATATATGGATATTTAGTTGAATCAGTAACAAGTGAAAATGCTTCAAGAAGAACATCAATGGAAAATGCAACTGATAATGCACAAGAATTAATTGATAACTTATTATTAAAATACAATCAAGCTAGACAGACAGCAATTACTAATGAAATTAGTGAAATTGTTGCTGGTGCTAATGCTCAATAAGGAGGTGCCTTATGTCTAATATAGGGAAAATCGTACGTGCAGTTGGACCTGTTGTTGATATTGTATTTGATGATGCTCATTTACCATCATTAAATACAGCAATTCATATTGATAATCATGGTGAACCATTAACAGTTGAAGTTGCACAACATATTGGTGATGATGTCGTACGTTGTATTGCAATGGGACCTACTGATGGTTTAGAAAGAGGTCTTGATGCAATTGATACAGGAAATCCTATTAGTGTTCCTGTAGGAAATGAAACATTGGGAAGAATGTTTAATGTTTTAGGAAATCCAATCGATGGAAAAGAAGAATTAAATAATGTAGAAAAAATGCCTATTCATAGAAGTGCTCCTACTTATGCACAACAAAGAACTGAAACTGAAATTCTTGAAACAGGAATTAAGGTTATTGATTTAATTTGTCCATATGTTAAAGGTGGTAAAATTGGATTATTTGGTGGTGCAGGTGTAGGTAAAACAGTATTAATTCAAGAGTTAATCAACAATATTGCAACTCAACATGGTGGGTTATCAGTATTTGCTGGTGTTGGGGAACGTTCAAGAGAAGGGAATGACCTTTATTATGAAATGAAAGAAAGTGGAGTTTTAAATAAAACAACACTTGTCTTTGGACAAATGAATGAACCACCTGGATCACGTTTAAGAGTTGCTTTAACAGGATTAACAATGGCTGAATATTTTAGAGATGAACAAAATCAAGATGTATTACTGTTCATTGATAATATTTTCCGTTTTACTCAAGCTGGTTCAGAAGTATCTGCTTTATTAGGACGCGTTCCTTCTCAAGCAGGATATCAACCAACATTAGCAACTGAAATGGGACAATTACAAGAACGTATTACATCTACAAAGAAAGGATCAATTACATCAGTACAAGCGGTTTATGTACCTGCTGACGACTTAACTGACCCTGCTCCTGCAACGACGTTTGCTCACCTTGATGCAAAAGTTGTTTTAGATCGTTCAATTGCAGCATTAGGTATTTATCCTGCTGTTGATCCATTAAATTCTACTTCTCGTGCTCTTGATCCATTAGTTGTGGGACAAGAACATTATGAAGTTGCACATGGTGTTCAACAAATTCTTCAAAGATTCCAAGAATTACAAGATATTATTGCTATTTTGGGTATGGATGAATTAAGTGAAGAAGATAAAATTACTGTTGCACGTGCAAGACGTGTACGTAATTATTTATCTCAACCGTTTACAGTAGCTAGTCAGTTTACTGGAATGGATGGAAAATATGTCCGTGTAGAAGATACTATCAGAGGATTTAAAGAAATCTTAGATGGTAAATGTGATCATTTACCTGAACAAGCTTTCCACAATGTAGGTTCTATTGAAGAAGCAATAGAAAAAGCAAAGGCTTTAACAGATGAAGCCATTTAGATTAAAGATTGTTACTCCAAAAGGAATCTACAAAGAAACTGATATTGAAATGTTGAATTTAACAACATTGGCAGGACAAATTGGAATTTTAGCAAATCATATTCCATTAGCAAGTGGTATTGAAATTTCTGAGATGAATTATATCCAAAATGGACAAAGATATATCTTTGCAATTGCTGGTGGATTTGTATATGTGAATGAAGATGAAACAATGATTATTGCTAATGCTATCGAAGCTCCTGAAGAAATTGACTTAGAAAGAGCAGAAAACGCAAAACGTAGAGCAGAAAAACGTATTGCTGATGCACATGATGTTGATATTGTAAGAGCTGAAATGGCATTAAGAAAAGCATTAAATCGTATTCATGTCAAAAATGCTATATAAGATTATATGAAAAAATTTCATATAATCTTTTTTCTTTGTATTAAAAATGCTATTATAAAAAATAAGAGGTGTTGATAATGGCAAAAAAAAGAAAAAAGAAAAAGTTAAAAATTAAATGGAGTAGAGTTATCATATCTTTAGTTTTTGTGATGGTGCTTGGTTTTGGGATTTATAAAGGGGCAACATATATCTTAGATCAAATCATCTCTTTTTTTAATCCCCAAGCAGAGATTATTAATAATAATGATGAAGGAATTGTATTACCACCTAAAGATTACAAGGCAACTGTTATTGTAGATCCTGGTCACGGTGGAGTAGATGCTGGAACAAATAGAGATGGTGTCCTTGAAAAAAATATTACACTTAGTGTTGCTAAAAAAATAAAACAAGAACTTTATAAAAAAGATATTGAAGTAATTCTTACAAGAGAAGATGATTCAACACTATACCCAAATAATAAAATCAAAGATTTAAATGCAAGGGCAGGATTTAGTGAAAAATATAATGCAAAAGCTTTTGTTTCAATACATGTTAATGCATTTGAGGATACAAATGATATATCAGGATTTGATTTTTATACAAGGAATGAAGAAAGTGAACCTTTAATGCAGGAAGTAAGCAATCAAATTGATAAATTAGGTTTGTCTAAAGTTAGAAGTGTGCAGGACGGTCACGGTTTACAGGTTTTAAGAGATAATACTGTTCCAGCTATTTTGGTAGAGATGGGATATATCAATGGTGTTGATTTTAAATATTTATCTGATGAAGAACAAATGGATAAAATTGCAGTAGGGATTGCTAAAGGAATAGAATCATATATTAATGAATTTGAATAACTTATAAAGTAGAGAAATGTTCTTTTTTAAGGAACATTTTTTCTTACAATAAATGTCGTTATAAAAAATAAATATTATCATAGAGTAGTATTAAAAAAAATGTTAAAATGATACAAGAGATAAGTAAAATTTAAAAAAGGTGAATATATATGGAAAAAACCAAAATCATTGAAGCACATGAATAGTGTACTTATAACAAGAAAGAATTATCTCATTTTAAACTGTGTGGTTGTCTTTATGGTGGAATTGATTCAATAATATATGATAGCGAAACTTATCCTGTGTAAGAGGAATTTCTAAAATAGATGAGAGATTATTGGTTTTAAAATATAAGTGATACGTTATAAAAATATTTTATAATAAAAATAGATTGACCATTTTAATAAGAAGTAAGGAGATAATTTATGAAAACTTTGTATGTATCTGATTTAGATGGAACATTGCTTAGAAGTGATGAAACAATAAGTGAATATACAATTCAAGTTATTAATGAACTTGTAGAAAAAGGTATGATTTTTTCATACGCAACTGCTAGGTCTTTTCATACAGCACATAAAGTTACTCAAGGATTTCATGCTAAAATTCCACTGATTGTTTATAATGGAACAATGATTAAAGATAACCTCACTAAAGAAATTATTGTTTCTAATTTTTTTGATGAAAGTATAGATCATTTAATAACTGATTTAATTAATCATGAAATCTATCCTATTGTTTATTCTATTATGAATAATGAAGAAAAATTTTCATATATTGAAGATAAATGTAGTCAAGGAACAATAGATTTTATACACTCAAGAAAAAATGATATTCGTTCTCATCCTGTCGAACATATAGAAGATTTATATAGAGGAAATAAGTTTTATATAACTTGTATTGATAAGAAAGAAAAACTAGAACCTATCTATACAAAATATAAAAATGTACTTCATTGTATATATCAAAAAGATTTTTATTCAAAAGAACAATGGTTGGAATTTTTACCAAATAATGCTTCAAAATCAAATGCAGTTCAACAATTAAAAGAATATTTAGGTTGTGATAAAGTTGTTGTATTTGGAGATGGAAAAAATGATATTGATATGTTTGAACAAGCTGATGAGTGTTATGCTGTTGAAAATGCAGTAGATGAATTAAAATGTATAGCAACACAAATCATTGGACATCATAATGATAATGCAGTTGCAAAATGGTTGAAAGAAAACTATAAGTAAGGTTGACATTATTACATATATTTGATAATGTTAAAAAGAAAACAAAAAGCAAAGAACAGTAGAGATTAAAAGGGCGTTTTAGAGAGCTGATGGATGGTGTAAATCAGTACATAACTTTTATGAAGATGGACTGGGAGCTGTTATCTTGAATAGTTAGAGATAATCGTTAACTGCGTTAAAGTTTTGAGGGTATATCGGAAGATATAAAAAAAGGTGGTACCGCGTATTATACGTCCTTTTATAAGGGCGTTTTTATTTTGGAAAGGAGAGATATTATGAAAGATCCAAAAGATTATTATTTAACAACTGCTATTACTTATACATCAGGAAAACCTCATATTGGTAATACTTATGAAATTATTTTAGCTGATGCAATTGTAAGAAGTAAAAGACAAGAAGGTTATAATGTTTACTTCCAAACTGGAACTGATGAACATGGACAAAAAATCGAATTAAAGGCTAAAGAAGCAGGTATACCTCCAAAACAATTCGTTGATGAAAAAGCCGCTGTTGTCAAAAATATTTGGGATATGATGGACACAACATATGATAAATTCATGAGAACAACAGATCCTTATCATATTCAACAAGTTCAAAAAATCTTTAAAAAATTATATGATCAAGGAGATATTTACTTAGGTCATTATGAAGGAAAATATTGTACAGCTTGTGAATCATTTTTCACTGAATCACAATTAGTAGATGGAAAATGTCCAGATTGTGGAGGAGAAGTTCATGATGCTAAAGAAGAAGCTTATTTCTTTAAATTATCTAAATATGCAGATCGTTTAATTAAACATATTGAAGAACATCCTGAATTTATTCAACCTGTTTCTAGAAAAAATGAAATGATGAATAATTTCTTGAAACCAGGATTACAAGATTTATGTGTATCACGTACAACTTTCAAATGGTCAATTCCTGTTGATTTTGATCCTAAACATGTTGTTTATGTATGGATTGATGCCTTAACTAATTATATTACAGGACTTGGTTATGATGTAGATGGAAATCATGGAGAGTTATATCAAAAATATTGGCCTGCTGATATACATTTAATTGGTAAAGATATTGTAAGATTCCATACAATCTATTGGCCAATTATGTTGATGGCATTAGATATTCCTTTACCTAAACAAGTTTTTGGACACCCATGGTTATTACAAGGTGAAAGCAAAATGTCTAAATCTAAAGGAAATGTCATTTATGCTGATGATTTGGTTAATATTTTTGGTGTAGATGCAGTAAGATATTATGTTTTACATGAAATTCCTTATGATAATGATGGAAGTATTACTTGGGATTTATTAGTAGAAAGAATTAACTCTGATTTAGCTAATATTTTAGGTAACTTGGTTAATAGAACAATTGCTATGACAAATAAATACTTTGATGGAGTTGTAACGAATCCAGGTGTTTATGAACCTGTTGATGATGAATTAAAAGAAATTGCATTATCAATGCCTTCTAAAGTTCAAACGTTGATGGATGAATATAAAGCTTCTAAAGCATTAGATGAAATCTTTGTTTTATTAAGAAGAACAAATAAATATATTGATGATACTATGCCATGGGCACTTGCAAAAGATGAAACAAAGAGAGATAGACTTGCTACTGTTTTATATAATTTATTAGAAGCTATTCGTTTTGCAGCTATTGCATTAGAACCATATATGCCTTCAACATCTGAAAAGATTTTAAATCAAATCAACACAGATGAAAGAGAAATGAAAGATTTAACAACATTTGGTTTATATAAAGAAGGTACAAAAGTGACTGATAAGCCACAACAATTATTTGCAAGATTAGATCCTAAAGAAGTTGAAAAGAAAGTAGAAGCATTGCAACCAAAAAAAGAAGAAGTAAAGGTTGAAGATGAAAATCTTATTTCAATTGATGATTTTGCTAAAATCGAATTAACTGTTGGTACAGTTGAAAAATGCGAAAAACATCCTGATGCTGACAAGTTATTAGTATCACAAATCAATATTGGTAAAGAAGTAAGACAAATTGTAAGTGGAATTGCTGATTTCTATAGTCCAGAAGATATGATTGGTAAGAAGGTTATTGTTGTTTCTAATTTAAAACCTGCAAAACTTAGAGGTGTTGAATCTCAAGGTATGATTCTTGCTGGGTCTAAGAAAAAAATATTAGAGTTAGTTTCTGTAGAAAATTTACCTAATGGTACTAAAATTAGATAGTGATATGAAAGGTCCAAGAAATTGGATCTTTTTTAAATTTTTAAATATTTATTGATTATAATTATATAAGATAAATCAATAATTCTAGTAAAATATAGTATAGATATGAGATGAAGAATATGTATCAAAGAACAATTTTTAAAAAGATAAAAGATTCTTTAAAAAATTGTTCAATCAATTGACAAGTATTTGCTTTATCAATAACTTGTATATAAAAAGCACATTTCAAATGATATAATGTGTTTTTTCTTTTTGATAAGAGGAAATAATATGTATTGAAATTATTGTTATTTACAAGCATAATAGAATTGGTGAAGACTATGGAAAAGAAAAGAATGATAAAAATAATACGTATATTAAGTCATGCAAATGGATCAGTAAGCGGTCCTGATTTAAGTGAGCAACTTGGTATAACAGTAAGAACTTTAAGAAATGATTTAAAAGATTGTAAAGATGAATTGTATGAACATGGAATAGAAATTATTTCTAAACATGCAATAGGATATCAATTAATTATTAAAGATGAGGAAAAATACTATAACTATCTAGAAAATATGTTAAAAGAAGATTCACAAAATCAAATGTTAATTCCTATTTATCCTGAAGATAGAATACATTATTTAATCAGAATGTTTTTAACAGAAGATGATTATATCAAAATGGAGGATATTTGTGAGCGTATTTTTGTAAGTCGTTCTACATTAAGTAATGATTTAAAAGAAGTGAGAGAAAAATTAGAATATTTTCATTTAGATTTAGAAACAAAGCCATTTTATGGTTTAAAAATTACAGGAAGTGAATTTCATAAACGTTCATGTATATCACAATATTTTTTTCATGGAACAAATAATGATGATGTTTATTTATCACAAACAAAATCTACAAAGCAGCAAGAAGAAATAGCCACTTTATTATATAATACAATGGTTACAGAGAGATTTAAGTTAACAGATATTGGTTTTCAAAACTTAGTTATTCATATTATGATTGCACTTCTTCGTTTGAAAGAAAATCCAAAATCAACACCTTTTGAATATGATGATAATATTAAGGAAACAAGAGAATATGAAGTTGCAGTTATTTTATGTCAAAAATTAGAAAAAAGATTTGATATTCAATTTCCTGAAGTAGAAATTTATTATATTGCAATGCATTTGTCAGGTAAAAAAGCAGTTCAATATAATTCTAATACCCTATATATGAATACAGAGTATGAAGATTTAATAAATCAAATTTTAAAAGAGATTAAAGATAAATTTGGAATAGATTTTACTTCTGATTTAGATTTGTATACATCATTGTCATTACATCTTCAACCAATGATGAATCGTTTAAGATATGGGATGGTTATTCAAAATCCATTATTAGATCAAATCAAAAAAGAAAACCCAGTCGCTTTTGAAATCAGTGTTCTCACTTCTCAAATTATACAAAAATATGTAGGGAAACCTATTAGTGAAAATGAAATGGGGTATATTGCATTACACTTTGCATTAGCCATTGAAAGATATCAAAAGCGTGGACCAAAGAAAAATGTTATTATTATATGTGCAAGTGGAATGGGAAGTTCACAAATTCTTTTATATAAAATTAAACAAAAATTTAAAAAAAATATTAATAGTATTTATGTGACTGAGTTATATGAGTTATCTAACATAGATCAAAGTGCTTATGATTTTATATTAAGTACAGTACCAATTCCATTTAAAACAGATATACCATCTATTCATGTTCAATATTTTTTAGATGATCAAGATATGATTTCGTTAAGTGATGCCTTTTTATCACAAAGTGAAGAAATGTCATTTGTTGATCAATATTTTCAACAAGATTTATTATTTAATGATTTAATAGGGAAAACAAAAGAAGAATTGATTCATGAAATGTGTGAAAGAATAGCAGTGGTTAAAAAAATTCCTGAAAACTTTGAAGAAGAAGTTTTGAAAAGAGAAAAATTTTCAGTGACTGAATTTGGAAATGCTATTGCTATGCCACATCCTATGAAACCAATGACTGATGAAACATTTGTTGCAGTAGGAATTTTAAAGAAAGCTTTGCGTTGGAAACATCAAAATGTGAAATATATATTTTTATTGAGTATTCAAAAGGACTCACAAGAAGCACTAGGGTTATTGCATGAAACTTTATCATCATTAGTATTTGATAAAAAAGCTATGCAAGCATTAGAAAAGGATACATCATTAATGAATCTAAAGACAATTCTAAAAAGAATTGCTGAAGAACAAAAAGATAATGATATAGATGTTTTATTTAATTAATCCATTTCCTCTTTAGAAAAGGAAATTTGTTCGATTTAAGTTTGTTTAAAAATAAGTAAAATAAAGGTAGGGATAAGCAATGAAGAAAATTCTATTATGTTGTAGTGCAGGAGCATCATCGAGTATCTTAGTTCAGAGTATGAGGAGAGCATCACAAGAATTAGAAGTTGATTGTGCAATTGCATCAGTAAGTGCAATGCAAATTACACAATATATCAATAAGGTTGATATTGTATTAGTTGCTCCACAATGCCAACATGATTTTGGAAGAATTATAAAAATTGCGAAACCTTTATCAATACCTGTATTACTTATCGGCCGTAAAGAATATGGGGAAATGAACGGAAAAGTAGTGCTTATTAGAGCACTACAAGAAATCGAACTAACACAAGAGGAGGAAATCAAAATGGATCGTGTATCAGGATTTATAGAATCAAAAATTATGCCATATGCTATGAAATTTGGTTCAAATACAACATTAACAATTATTCGTAACGCTATGTGTTCAGCAATGGCATTATTAATTATCGGAAGTATTACTATTTTATTACCAGAACTTCCATTTGAACCATTACAAGCATTCTTTGCACCAGCTGCACCTTTCTTATATGCAGTGAATGCATGTACAACAGGGATCTTAGCTTTATTTATTGCTGGAGCTATGGGATATTTTGGAGCTGAAGCTTATTCAGTAAACAGATGGACAAATACTGTGACATCTTTAGGAGCATTTGTTTTAACTCAATATGATGTAGAAGCAGGTATCAATGTTGGAGGATTTGGTACATCAGGTTTATTAACAGCTATTGTTGTAGGTTTAGTTACAGTTAAAATTTTATCAACTTTTGAAAAGAAAGGTTGGGGTATTAAAATGCCAGAAGGAGTTCCACCAGCAGTTAGTAACTCATTCTCATCTTTAATCCCAGCATCAGTTGTATTTATTATCTTTGGTGTTATTGCTATTGTATTAGGATTTAACTTAAATACATTTATGGCAACAATTATGTCACCAGTATCAAGTTTATTACAAACATGGTGGGGATATGCTTTATATCATAGTTTAATGGGATTAGTATTCTTCTGTGGTATTAACAGTGCAGTTGTTTGTGATGTTGCTTATCCATTCTTATTAGCAAATGGTATTGCTAATGAAGAAGCTATTAGAGCTGGAGGAGCAGCTATCTATGGAGCTACTTATGGAACTGACGTATTAATTTGGTCAGGTGGTACAGGAGTTACTATTGGTTTGATGTTCTTAATGACATTTGTAGCTAAGAGTCAATATTTCAAAACTTTAGGAAGAATGTCAATAGGTCCTGGAATCTTTAATATCAATGAACCAATTATCTTTGGTACACCAATTTGTTTTAACCCAGTATTCTTAGTACCATTCGTTTTCTTACCAGGTATTTTAGCAGGATCTACAATTCTTATGATGGAAGCAGGTATTATTGCTATGCCAACTGTATCAATGGTTCCTTGGACAACACCACCAGTATTAATTGGTTTCTTAATGACAAGTGGTGCTTGGACAACAACACTTTGGGCATTATTGATTCCTATTATTTCAATCGCAGTTTATTATCCATTCTTTAAAGTGGCTGATAAACAACAATATGAAAAAGAAAAACATGAAGCTGCACAAGTCGAATATGCAGGTGAATAATTATGAATAAATTTCCAAAAGATTTCTATTGGGGAGGAAGTATTGCAGCACATCAATGTGAAGGTGCTTGGCAAGAAGGTGGCAAAGGTCCTGGAATGATGGATTATTGCACATCAGGAAGTTATGAAATCCCAAGAAGATTTACAAAGGAGCTTGAGGAGGGGACATTGTACCCTTCTCATAAAGCTATCGATTTTTATCATAGGTATAAAGAAGATATTGCAATGTTTGCTGAAATGGGATTTACAGCATTACGTATTTCTATTGATTGGTCACGTATTTATCCTCAAGGGGATGAAGAGCAACCTAATCAAGAAGGGTTAAATTATTATAAAGATGTTATTCAAACATTAATTGATTATCATATTGAACCTATTGTTACATTATTTCATTTTGAAATGCCTATTCATTTGGTAAGAAAATATAATACATGGTTAAATAGAGATTTAATTGATTTTTATTTAAAATATGTGAAAACAGTTGTGACTGAATTAAAAGGTATGGTTAAATATTGGGTAACATTTAATGAAATGAATCATATTGATCCACAAACAGAAGCATCTGATTTCTTTGTTTATATGCTTGCAGGTATCACAAATGATGAATTACCTGGAAATAAAAGAGAATCACTTGCAAGAATTGGATATAATATGACTTTAGCAGGTGTTAAAGCTGTTAAATTAATTAAAGAAATTGATGAAAATAACATTGTTGGATGTGTCTTTGGTATTCATCCTATTTATCCAAGGGATTGTAATCCAGTTAATATTATGAATGCCTTTAAAGAAATGGATAGAGATTATTATCAAATAGATGCAATGTGTAATGGTAAATTTCCAACATATAAAATTAAAGAATATGAAGATTTTGGAATTCAATTAGAAATCAGTGAAGAAGATGCAAAAGCGTTCGCTGAAGGTAAGATAGATTTTATTGGATTAAATTATTATCAAACTGGTGTTGCTAAAACTGGTGATGGTAATGAAGATGATGAAAAATTATTTGGTGGAGTTCAAAATCCATTCTTAAAACAAAGTAAATGGGGTTGGGCAATTGATCCTATTGGTTTAAGATATGTATTGAATTACACATATAGAAAGTATGGTTTACCTATCATGGTAACAGAAAATGGTATTGGTGCTGTTGATATAATTGAAAATGGTCAAATTCACGATGAGTATAGAATTGAATATTTATCAGCACATTTTAGTGAAATGAAAAAAGCAGTTCTTGAAGATCATGTAGAATGTTTTGGATATTTAATGTGGGGACCAATTGATTTAGTATCAGCAACAACAGGAGAAATGAAGAAACGTTATGGATTCATTTATGTTGATAAATATGATGATGGAACAGGAGATTTATCAAGACATAGAAAAGATTCATTCTATTGGTATCAAAATGTTATCAAAACACAAGGTGAAGATTTATAAAATTCTTTTTGAGGAGATATTATATGAAGAAAATATTATTAGTTTTTGGTATTATTAGTAGTTTACTAATTGCTGGCTGTTCTACTCAATCACCAAGTTCTTCTGAAAATAGTAAAATGAAAGTTTTGGTAGAAGAAGTGACTTTTAAATCAACAAGAGATACTGATATTTATGCAACAAAAGTTTTACCTGATGTAGAGGGAGAAGTTCCTTTAGTTGTTATGTTGCATGGATTTGTTGGAGATAGAAGTGGATGTGGTAATTTTGAACCATTAGCACAAAAGTTAGCAGAAAGTGGTATTGCATCTATTCGTATTGATTTTCCAGGAAATGGAGAAAGTAAAGAAGATTATACAACATATGATTTAACAAATATGACAAATGATATTGATAATACTATTGCTTATATGAAAGAAAATCATAGTATAAATAAAATTGGTATAGTTGGTCATAGTATGGGTGGAAGAATAACTTCTCTTTATATGAATGATGAAATAACATCAGCAGCATTGTGGGCTCCTGCATCTAATAACGGTCTTAAAGGTTTAGCTGACTTCATGGGTGGAGATAAAAAAGTCCAAGATATGTATAATGAAGCAAAGGAAAATGGTAAATCAGCATTTACTGAATGGGGTGAGCCATATGTTGATTGTTCACTTAAATTCTTTGAAGAAAATGAACAAAGTAAACCATTGGATAATGTGGCTAAATACAAAGGTCATTTACTCATTGCAGTTGATGAATTTGACGATTATGTAAGTAAGGAAACAACAAATGCAGTAATTGCTTCTGCAAAAAATATTCAAGTAATCAATGTTAAAAATGCAGATCATGTGTTTGATGCAGCAGATGGAAGTGGTTCACAAGAACCAAGAGAGTTCTTAGTACAAGAAACTTATGAATTTTTAAAGGAAACTTTGAGATAGTATATTGAAAAGATAACTTTATTATAAAGTTGTCTTTTCTTTGTCATGGAATAAGGTAAAAATGGAGGTATGTATGGATAAAAAACAGTTAACAGGTCATCTTATTGCTTTAGTTACAATTGTTATATGGGGGATTACATTTATTTCTACAAAAATATTATTAGTTGATTTTAGTCCTGTAGAAATATTATTTATACGTTTTATTATGGGATTTATTGGATTATGTTTCATTTATCCTCATCGTTTAAAAATTAAAAATAGAAAAGAAGAATTATTGTTTATTGGTGCAGGATTGACTGGTATTTGTTTATATTATTTATTAGAAAACTTTGCCCTTACAATGACATCGGCATCTAATGCTGGGGTTATCGTTTCAGTAGCACCATTTTTTACAGCTATATTGTCATACTTCTTTTTAAAGGAAGAAAAACTTAAGAAAAGTTTTTTTATTGGATTTCTTGTTTCTATGATAGGAATTATAATGATGAGTTATGAGGGTTCTCAGTTAGAATTGAATCCTATGGGTGATTTTCTTGCTTTTCTTTCAGCAGTTGTATGGGCGATTTATTCTTTAATTACAAAGAAAATTAGTCAATTAGGTTATCCAACAATCTTAACAACAAGGCGTGCATTTGTTTATGGAATATTATTTATGATTCCTTTTGTAATGATGACTGATTTTAATGTATCTTTATCACAAATATTTCAAATGAAATACATATTTCACTTTTTGTTTTTAGGGTTTGGAGCTTCTGCATTATGTTTTGTAACATGGAATTATGCTATTAAAGTATTAGGTGCTGTTCAATCAAGTGTTTATATTTATTTGGTATCAGTGATTACAGTTATTGTTTCAGTTATTTTCTTAAATGAACCTATCAATTGGATTATAGGAATAGGAACTTTATTAACAGTAGTAGGACTTGTTATTTCAGAATATCAAAAAAATGATAATTAAAATTAAAAAAGTTAATTTCTTTTATAATAAGAGATTAACTTTTTTTAGATATTTTTATTATACTTTCTACTATGATAAAGAATTATAA
This sequence comes from uncultured Erysipelotrichales bacterium, assembly GCA_910586805.1. Taxonomy (GTDB): domain Bacteria; phylum Bacillota_I; class Bacilli_A; order Erysipelotrichales; family Coprobacillaceae; genus MGBC140090. The sequence goes on from CAJUJC010000011.1 coordinate 24,007, forward strand.
TAATAGCATTATATTTTATTTAATGATTTATCACATGATAAGTATGTAGATTTAAAATAAATATTTTAAATGAACTATGATTTCCTTAATAGACATCTATAAGCTTTCAAATTTCTTATAAGTTTATATAATGATATAGCATATATCATTAATAGTGCACTAACAATAAATATATCAGCCATAGCATAATTAAAAGAAACTGTAAAAGGAAGTAAGTAAGATTTTAAAAATTGGGAATTAATAACAAAGAAAGTTAAAGAAACAACAGTAAATAAATTAATCAAAGAGGTATATTTTAAATATTTTCGTGAAAATTTCTTTTTTGTGAGATCGATAGCATAATCTAATAAAATAATCATAATAAAAGGATTAAAAAAATATGTCATTAAATGAATCATTTGTAAAGAAGAATTTTGTATTTCTAATATTGTACTACTTGTAAAAAATATCCCATAAAAAATAAAGAATATACAAAATATAAAAATAATAATACTTTCTACATAATGACAAGCATAATGAGAGGGATGAGGAAGATTGGATAAACGTTCTTTATCCCATTGAACATTTGATTGCTGATTTACTGGATATTTCATATCAAATATAATCAGTATACAAGAAGCTATTAGTAATAATGAACCTAAAACAGCCATAGGATGAGATAAAATCCATGTTATTGTTGTAGACATATTAACAGTAGATGCTATATTTTGTGTGTTTTGAAAGGGTAAACAGTTTAATTGTTGTAAATAATAAATTGTAGAAAAAAATAAATATAAAAAAGAAATTGAAGCTAATAATCTTTGAAACAAACTAACATATTTAGGATTAAAATAATGAGTGATTAAAGGTCTATATCCATATGATAAAGCAACACTTCGAGGATGTCCATATCTTACAAGTGTTCTTTCTAATTCATCATAGTGTGAAGCTGAAGCTAAAATTTGTTTCTTTAAGTCATTGTAAACTTTTTTTCTTTTAGTACCTATAAAATATGAACATACAGCACTTAGATATCTTTCTAACAAATCATTCATAGTCTCACATCCTTTTTTTTAATCATATCATAAATATGTGTACATATTATAAATATGACATAAAAATATAGTAAAATTATCAAAAAGTTATATAATAATACCAAGAGGTGAACAAAATGAGAGTTAATAAACAAAATGTTAAAAATATATTAGAAGATATAAAACCTGCCAAGCTTGTTGCAGCAACGAAGTATGTAGATGTTACACAAGTAGAAGAGCTAGAAAAATGTGGATGTTTGTATTTTGGTGAAAATAGGGTTCAAGCATTTTTAGAAAAATATGAAAAATATCAAGGAAAGGGACATTGGCATTTTATAGGAACTTTGCAAAGTAATAAAGTCAAGTATATTATTGATAAAGTAGAACTCATTCATTCTATAAATACATTAAAACTGATTCAAGAAGTTGAAAAACAAGCAGTCAAACATAATTTAAATATACATATTTTATTAGAGGTGAACATCGCAAAAGAAGAAAGCAAGCAAGGATTTGATCCTGATAACATTTATGAGGCAATGAGGTTAATAGAAACATGTCCACACATTATTGTAGATGGATTAATGATGATGGCACCCCATATTGAAGTGGAAGATACAAGAATTTATTTTAAACAAACAAGAGAACTTTTGGAGAAATTAAAAAAAGACTTCCCACAATATCCATTTAATGAATTATCTATGGGAATGTCTGAAGATTATAAAATTGCTTTACAAGAGGGAGCAACAATTGTAAGAATAGGTCGTGCATTATTTCAATAAATGATAAACAAGTGAAGATAGTATTCTAGGTCCTTTTTCAAGGACTTTTTCATTAAAATCAAAAGCACTATTGTGTGGAGATGCAATAACTGGTGTAAGTAATTTCATATAAGTTGCTTTCCCTCCATGTGCTTGCACTCTAGTCATCATATATGAAAAGTCATCACTTCCTCCTAGAGGGCTTAAATCTTTTTGGGATAGTTTTAAATCAGGAAGATAATCATCACACATATTTCTTATCTCTTTCATAAAAGATGAATTACATTCTAAAGCGTATGCTTTTCCCATCTCTTCAATTTCAACGACAGTATCATGCATTAATGCTGAGGCCTGTATAATATCTCTAGCATATATTTCCATATATCTATTAAGCTCACTTGTTAAACCACGAACTTCGATTTCAAGTTTTGCAGTTTCAGGAACAACATTTCTACCAGTCCCAGCATGAACCGTTCCAACATTGACACGTGTTTGACCATCACTATTTCTAGGAATTGAATGTAAATTGATAATGCAGTTAGCAGCAGAAAGGAGCGCATTTTTCCCGAATTGTGGGGATTCAGCTGCATGTGTAGAAACACCATGATAAGTAACATTGAGCTTTGTTGTTGCAAAGGATTCATTCATCCCAAGATATAAATCATAATTTTGAGATTCCTGAGGCATAATATGTGCTGCAAATATATAATCAACGTCATCTAAAAAACCACTTTCAGCAATACATTTTGCTCCCATGACCCCCTCCTCAGCAGGTTGAAATATAAGTTTAACAGTTCCATGAATATGTTCTTTAATATCCATTAATATTTTAGCCACAGTTAAACCAATAGCTGTATGTCCGTCATGCCCACAAGCATGCATTGCTCCTATATGGCAAGATGAAAAACCTTCTTTAAAGGGATAATGATCATGGGATGCCTCTTCAATTAAACTTAATGCATCAATATCAAATCTTACTGCAACAGTTGGACCTTTTCCATTTTTATAAATGCCACTTACAGCCGTCATGCCATTTTTAACTTTTTCAAGATATTTAGGATTGGCACCTTCTTTTTGTGCTCTACGATAATTTAAGTGAAGGATAGTTTCAGGAGGTAACCCCATACGTGCTTCTTTAACCATAATATCTTCACCACATAAAACTTCATATCCTAATTTTTCTAACTGTGTTGCAATTAAACAAGCTGTTCGTGTTTCTAGCCATCCTCTTTCTGCATAGTGATGTAAGTTTCTTCTTATTGTAACAGTTTCATTATAATAATCTTTAGATAAAGCCTTTATTTTTTGATACATAAAATCACTTCCTTTATTCTATTGTAACAAGATAGAAAATGAACATCAAATAGAACAAATACTTTAAATAAAAAAAGAGAGTATAGAGAAATAAATTTATAAAAATTAATTTTTTAGAACTAAATTAAAAAGGAAACTTGAAGTTCCCTTAATATTTTTCCTTTATTTATACTTTAAGATATTCTAATATCTTATGTTCATCTAAACTAATAAATTTAACTATTTCTTCAATACTTAAACCATTATTATGCATATTTAAAATAATTTCCTTTTTTCCTTTCTCTATTCCAATCATCTCACCTTGTTGTTTTCCAAGTAATAGTCCTTCCTCTATTCCAC
>CAJUJC010000012.1 GCA_910586805.1 uncultured Erysipelotrichales bacterium
AATATATCTATACTACAATCTTTTGACAAACACATTATAACATGAAGTCAATACTATGTTTTCTCACTTTTTTCTCAAAATAAAAACTTGAAGTTCAAATAACTCCAAGCTTTAATCCATTTTTATGAATCATTAATTAATCTAAATCTTCTCCATGAGAAGCAACAACTTTGTATTCCATTCATAATAACTTTTTTACTTCTCTTTAATGTTCCATCTTCTTCTGCTTTTTTCATTTCTTTGATTTGTTCTCCATCTCGATAACTCATATATTTATTTAATATTTCTTATATATATATTTTATACTACTTATCAATAATAAACTATATCCTAAAAGAGATATACCTAAATGTAATAATTTTGTTTGTTCTAAAACATATATACCATTCATCAATAATGGGTATAAACTAATACAATCCAAAAAATGTATACCCCCATAACTTAATAATATTGGTACAAAAAATACTAACATTGTTATAAATAAACTCAAGTTAAAATTCTTCGTATAAATAGCTATACCATGCCCTACCATAACAACAGTTAATATTGCTATTAGTTGAATAAATATATGTAGTATCCACGCACCTAAAATTGTAACTTCTTTCGGTAAAAGACAACCTATGGATATTGCAGATGAACTCAAAGAAGGAAAACCATAAGTCTTCATAAACAGGATAACTATTGGAAGTTGTGTTATGATAAATAAGATAATAACCAATCCTAATGATAGTAGAAGTTTATATGTTATTGTTTTATGATGACCATGTTGTGTTATCTTTATAAGAGAGTAACATTGGTTTTGATATTCATATGTTATGATTGATGAAGTTGATAAAATTGATATAAACAATAATAAAAGGATTGGTATAAAGGTCCATTTTGTTTCAAAAAACATTTGTTCATAAGGATAAGAGAAAACAAAATCCATAGATGGGTTCTCTTGAATGATTTGATACTGCTCAATTATTTGATTAAAGACATGTTCATACATGATTTGTTGTTCGATGGATTCACTCATATTTATTCTTTGAATTTGAGAAATTTTTCCTTCCTTTTCTTGTTGAATAAAATCTTCTAATTTTTGATGTAAATCTTCATATCTTTGTTTTTCTTTTTCTATATATATCTCTTTTTCTTTGGTTAATTTTCCATTTAATACTTCCATATAACCTTGATATACAATAATATCCATTTCTTGTGGAATCGTTAAAGACATATACTGATACCCTAAAATCATACTACTTATGATAATAAGAAAGAATACTTTTTGTACCCATAAACATTTATATATTTCCTGTTTAAACAATGATAATGATATATGTCTTTCTCTTTGAAATGTTAAATAAAATGATGGAATTTGATATTCTTTTTGATAAATATAAATGACTATACACATAATAAATAACATCATAAATAATACACTTATAACTATCCATGCAACATTTTGTAATAAAATCAATTGATTTCCTAATAGCACATTTTTATATATTTGAAAAAATATCTCTGGTTGCATAAACGATACAAAATTAATATATTTCCATAAGTACAAAGAACTTAATGGAGATATAACTAAACTTAAAATAAACTCAATCACACCTATTCCCATCACTATCATCATAACATAAATCTTATGTTGAAAAACAATCATTAACAATATCATAAGTAATCCTATACAACAAATCGTAAAATATTTTAAACAAACAATTCCAATCGTCAATTCTATAACATTCCATTGAAACGAACTATAAAGATAACTCCGAAGAGATTGTATGCTCCTTGTGAGATCTCCTAATCCTATATGAATATGCATATACAATAATTGACTTAATATCATAAGTAAACTCATAACTGCTACAATCGCCATTATAACCATACATTTTGCTAGTATTGTTTGATATTGTCCTTTTAAAGTTGTTTTGATAAGTAAAAATAAGTGTTTATCTTTTTCTTCTATTATTAGAGAAGAACTTACAACAAATATACCAATAAGCAAAAAATAAGATGTCAAAGGAAATGATATTGCATCTTTCACTCCTTTTTCCAATTCATAAGTAATTGTTACATTTTTAAGTGCCTGATAATCTTTTGCCGTCTTTATAACATTACTATTATCTTCTTTCTGAAATATAGAAATATTTTGAATATTTTGTGCTTTGTTTTCAATATTTTCTAAATATTGGGGATATTGATATAATGCATTCCACTCATCTTTAATACTTTCTAAAAAATGAACTTCAGATTCTAATGATGATGTATATTTTAAAGTATATCCATGTTGATATTCATCTTTATATTGTTCTATATAAGGGTAATCATTTTGTATATCATTAATCATGTATTGATTTTCTTCTTGATGTATACTCAGTTGAGATATTTGTTCAATAAGTAAAAAGGCATTATATTTTTCATATTCTTTTTCTATATAATCATATCTCTTATCATTAGAAATGTTTTGAATATCTTGATTAAATTGTGAATAAGCATGTAAAGGAACTGTAACATTCATATTTTCATAATAAGCAAAACTTATCAAGTTTACAACAATTAACCCTAAAAGAAACAAAACGAGTTTCTTTTGAGATAAAATCTTATTAAATTCATACCTAAAAATCATAACTTTCACCATACAATTCCACATAGACATCTTCAAGTTTTTCTTTATGATATTTCTTTAATAATTCACAAACTGTTCCCTGATCAACAATTTCACCTTTTTTAAGGAAAATAATCTTTTGTGCTATGGTTTCTACATCAGAAACAACATGTGTCGCAACGAATAGAATATGATTTTCCCCTAGTTGTTTAAACACTTTCCTTAATGAAATTCTTTCTTTTGGATCTAGTCCTGCTGTAGGTTCATCTAACAAAATGATCTCAGGTTGACCAATGAATGCTTGTGCCACCAATAATCTTTGTTTCATACCTCCTGAATATGTTTTGCATTTTTTTGACAAATATGTTGTCATATTCACAATATCTGCAACTCTTTTGACTTCTTTTTCAATATCTTTCTTTTTAATTCCTTTCAATAATGCCATATATGTTAAAAAACGCAATCCACTAAAATCATCATATAATCCTTGCTGTTGAGGGGCATAACCTAATATTTTATAATAATCTTTTTTTAATGATTGAACACAATGATTATTCCATAAAATCTCCCCACTCACCTTTATTTGACAACATAATGCATTCATAAGCGTTGATTTCCCTGCTCCATTAGGGCCAAGTAATGCGTAAACCCCATTTTCTAGTGTTAAATTGATATTTTTTAATGCTTGAACATCTTTATATGATTTTGAAATATCTTTTATTTCTAACATATCAATCACCTAATATCTTGATTTCTTTAAATGTTTTTTTGTTATTGAAATAATCTTCTTTAGAAATTAAACCTATATATTGTTTTGTTTCATTAAATTGCATTGTCCCTGCCCATGTTTTTTCATTTTGTCCTTCAGCATCATAAACAACGAGTAATTCTTTATCTGTTTGAGCCAATATTCTCATTGGTTCATTACGTTTTTTTATTTTTTGCGTCAATTCTTTTTTTGAATAATCTTTTAAAGAAATACAATATGATGTTTTATAAGTCTCTTCATCTTTCCATTCATCAATAATATAATAATCATCAATAAATGAACTTCGTCCATTATCACCATATATGCCCTCTTTTGGAAAAGACATAATTTTTTCTTCCTTTTCACTTTTCAAATTGAAACAATAAAGAATATTATCTTTCATATAATAATATTTATTTTTATAATACGATCCCCCATCTTTATTTTTTGATTTTTTTGATTCCACTTCTAATGTATCAACATGAATCGTTCCATTATATAAATCACTATTTTTCATAATACGTTCATAACCTTTAAAATCCTTTTTATCTATATATGTTTGAGGGTCTTCTTTGTATACAAACTCTTCAAATATAATCATTCTATCATCCACACCTTTTATAACCTTATGGCTCATATCCATTAACTTTGTTACTTCTTTTGTTTCAATATTGATTTTATATAAATATTCATCTTTAGTTACTGTCAACATATAGTCTAAATTCGTTTCTATTCGTTCATTTTTATACATAACAATATATATATTTTCATCATCAAAACATATATCTCGTGTATGAAACTCATAACCATTTTCTGCTTCAAAAAGTGTTTGTCTATGACTTCCATCTAAATTCATTTGTGTAATACGAGCAACTTGACTTTTTTCTCCCAAAGCATTAAAAGCAAAACCATTATTTTCAATTAAATAGACATAATTTCCATAAGTACATATAAATGGAGGTCTTCCTTCAATAAACGCACTACAACTTGTATCCTTATGTTGACATTCAGGTTTTTGACACAAAGCAATTTCTTGTAATGTTTGATAATCATAATATGTGATATAACGTATATCTTCATTTGTTGTATGAATTGTATAATAGCCATTTTCATTTCCTTCTCCACCCCAAATACCTATACCACCTCTTTGGGATAATTGTAATGATGATAATTCTTTTTTAATCTCTTGTTTTGGTGTCTTGTCTTTATAATCTTGACAGCCAAACAAACACAAACATAATAAAATAAATAATATTTTTTTCATCTTTTTCACCTCGAATCAATTATAAAAACAAGATGTATCTAAAATGTTAAAAACTCCTACAAATGTAGAAGTTTAAATATGACGATCTAGAATGTGTTTATATGGAACATATGAACCATAGGGTTGTAAATATATATCTAGTCTTCCATGATTATCTTCATCTATTTCAAAGGAATAAAAAACTTGAAGTTTAGCAAGATAAGATTCATAACCATAATCATTCCAGCTCCAATCTTCTATATCATCAAGTCCTAAATAGATTAAATAATTCTTTAATATAGATTGAATATCTTTTCGTGATAAATAACATATCTCTTGACTATATATGCTTAGACTTGTTATAAGAGAAGTTTTTTTATTGTATTCAAAGGATAGTTCATTTTTATTACCACTGTGTATTCTATATATCATTTGAAGATAGTATGTCCCATTTTCTATACAATCATCTTTAATTGTACCAAAGGGGAGTATAAATGATTGATTAGATTCTTCCATTTCAAAATTCTCATAAGAAAGAATATTGTTTTGAATAAGTTTATTGATTTCCTTTTCTAAAAGGGATTGTATTTTAGAAAATTTGTCTTGTTTTTCTCTTGTATATTCTCCTTTTCTTTTTATTGAATATATATCCATATCACCTTCTTCAATAATTTGTGAATGGAAACGTTGATAATTCACCTCTTGTATGAGAGGGTGTTTTTCCTTGATTTGATGTTCAATAGATGCATCTTTCCATTTCACTTTTTTATGAAAAATATAATTATCATATCCTTTAAAAACAAGACTAGGCAAACACATAAAAATAACTAATATCCCTAATCCTATCATTCTTTTATTCTTCATTATTTTGAACCTCCAATACAAAACTTATAATCGTTCCTTTACCAAGTTGAGATTCGACATTTAATTGTGTTTGATGAACATCACATATTCTTTTCACAATTGATAATCCTAATCCTGCCCCTCCTTGAGCTCTTGAACGTGATTTATCAATCATAAAAAATGGTTCTGTTATCTTTTGAATATTTTCTTCACTCATACCAATACCTTGATCTTTAATCATAACTGTAAGATGTTTGTCTTTTAACAATGTTTCTATGATTACATCTTCATTATGTAAACTTGCCTTCAATGCATTATCTATTAAATTACGCATCATTGTAAATAATAATTCTTGATGTGAATAGACCTGACAAGAATGTGTATGAAAAATAATATTATCTTTGTTTTGATAATATTCCTTTAACTGTTGAATAACATGGTCAATGCAAATTGTTTTCAGTTCAATCTTTTTATCACCTAACGATAACAATTCCATTAATGTATAAGAAAGATTTTCTAATCTTTTCCCTTCTTTATAAATATATCGTGCTGCTTTTCTTCTTGTTTCTTCATCACAATCCATCGTGTATAACATTTCAGCAAATCCTAAAATAGCCGTCATAGGAGTCTTCACTTCATGAGAAAAACTACCCATAAATTCTTCACGTTGTTCCAAATTTGCCTTTAATTCTTCAATTCTCTTTTCATTCATATGTGCCATTTCATCAAAACTTTGAGAAAGTTCTCCTATTTCATCTTGTGTTTGAATTTGTGTACGTTCTCCATAATGACCACTTGCTATACGTTGACTTGTTTTATTTAACTTTTCAATAGATTGTGTTAAATAACGAGATAAAAATCTTAAAATGAAATATGATATCCCTATAACAGTAATATCTATCATAACAAAAGTGATGACTTGCCTATTTTTTTCTTCAAAACATGGTGAAATATCATAACACCCTGTTAAATACAAAACTGTGTTTCCTATCTTCACTTGAGAAGTCATTATCATAAATTGTTTACTTTTATTAACAATATGATAAACTTGATCATTTTGCTTTGTGATATACGTTTGTAATTCTTGAGGAATATAAGAATAGATAACTTGATCTTGCGTATTTGAAATAGCATAAGTAACTGATTTAATTGAAGTTTCAAATTGTTTTATATAATATCTAACGCGTTCTTGAATTTGGGTTTCATCTGAAAGATCACGTCTATAATAATCTTGAAATACTTTTGACTCTAGTGAGTAAATACTCATCTCGTGGAAAGCAATATTTTGTTTGATTGTTGTATCAAGAAGATGTTGATGATTTCTAACAATCATAATTGTAGAACCTAAGCTAAAAACAATACTAATGGTTATTAAACAAACCCAAACAATCTTTTCAGCAAATCTCATGATTTAACCTCTAACATATACCCTATTTTAAAAATAGTTTTAATATATTCATTCCAATTTAATTTTTTACGTAGTCTTTGAATATGCAAATCTACTGTTCTTGTTTCTCTATACTCACTATCTTCCCATATTTTTTCATATATTGTTTCTCTATATAAAGCAATATTTTGATTCTGAACCAAATAATAAAGCAAATCATATTCTTTATGAGTTAAATGAATTATTTTTTTATTTTGCATAACTGTTCTTGATAATGTATCTATTTGAATATCTAAAACATGGACAACCTGCATACCTTTATGATAACGTCTTAATACACTTTCTACCCTTGCAATCAACTCATCAATAGAGAAAGGTTTGACAAGATAATCATCTGCCCCCATACGAAGCCCTTTGACCTTATCTTTCACACTTCCTTTTGCTGTAATAAATATCACAGGGATTTTCATAGGTCTTATATATTCCATTAATTCATATCCACTGATTTCAGGAAGCATAATATCTAATAAAACCAAATCATATTTGTTAGTTTCTATATAATCAGCCCCCTGTTTACCATTATGAGCCCAATCACAAGCAAATCCTACTCTTGTTAAATTCATATTTATTAAATCAGCAATAGCCCTTTCATCTTCAACAATTAATATTCTCATTTTCATCACCATAGTTATTATCTTATAAAGTTGTATCAAAATTGTAAACAAAAATATATTAAATTGTTAAAAAAGGTGTCTTGACCACCTCTTTCCTACTCATTTAAATGTTCTCCATGAGAAGCGACAAGATTCTTATACCAAGCATAAGAATCTTTTTTACTTCTTTTTAGAGTTCTATTTCCTTCATTATCTCTATCAACATAGATAAAAACATAACGTTTTTTCATTTCTTCTGTTGTAAATGATATACAATTTTAACAAGAAAAATAATTTTATCTTTTATTTAAACACCCTTGTTGCTTCAATAGCTTTTAACCATCCCTGATAATTTTTTTTTCTTTCCTCTTGACTCATCATAGGATAATATGTTTGAGCAATAGAATGAAGTTCTTTAATACTCTCTTTATTTTTCCAAAAACCAACAGCTAACCCTGCCAAATATGCAGCACCTAAAGCTGTTGTTTCTTTAACTCTAGGGATCATAATATCTGTTTTTAACATATCACTTTGAAATTGCATTAAGAATTGATTAGCAGTTGCTCCACCATCAACAAACAAATGATCTAATTGAATATGAGATTCTTCTTTCATTGTTTCAATCACATCTTTACTTTGATAAGCAATAGACTCTAATGCAGCACGTACAATATGCTCTTTCTTTGTCCCTCGTGTTAATCCAAACATCGTTCCTCTTACATCATTGTCCCAATAAGGAGTTCCTAAGCCAACAAAGGCAGGTACAAGATAAACGCCATCATTATTTTTTAATGATTTAGCCATAGCTTCACTAACAGACACATCACTAAACAATTGTAATCCATCTCTTAACCATTGCATAACACTTCCTGCGACAAACACTGATCCCTCTAATGCATAAGTAACTTTTCCATCAAGTCCCCATGCAATTGTTGTCAGTAATCCATTTTTTGATTGAACAGCTTTTTCTCCAGTATTCATCAACATGAAACATCCTGTTCCATATGTATTTTTAACATCTCCATCTTCAAAACAAGTTTGTCCAAATAACGATGCCTGTTGATCACCAGCAATTCCACATATAGGTGCTTTGAAATGTAAACCTGTCAACAAAGTTTCATCACTATAACCATAGATACATGAAGAATCTTTGACTTCTGGTAACATTGAAACTGGTATACCAAACAATTCTAATAAATCTTCATCCCATTTCAAATCATAAATATTATAAAGTAATGTTCTTGAAGCATTTGTATAGTCTGTCACATGGACTTTCCCACCTGTTAATTTCCATACCAGCCATGTATCAATCGTTCCAAATAGTAAATGATCAATACTTGTAGGTTTGACATATTCTAAAATCCATTTAATCTTACTAGCACTAAAATAAGGATTGATTAATAATCCTGTTTTCTTTTGTATAAATTCACTATAACCTTTATGAATTAAATCATTACAAATATCTTGTGATTGTCTTGATTGCCAAACAATGGCATTGTAAATAGGTTCACCTGTTATCTTATCCCAAACAACAGTTGTCTCTCTTTGATTCGTTATCCCAATACCTTTAATTTGTTCAGGCTTAATATCATTTTCAATAAATAAAGCTTGAACAACTTCTACAACTGACTGCCATATCTCCTTCGCATTATGTTCAACCCAACCAGGTTGAGGAAATATTTGTGTAAATTCTCTTTGAGACACATATCTTAAATTACCTTTTTTATCAAATAAAATAGCTCTTGTGCTCGTTGTTCCTTGATCAATAGATAAAATAAATTCTTCCATAATTATTTTTTCCTCCTTATTCTATTATATCAACATTTATCTCTTACGTCATGAAATACCTCATTTTTATTCATATATATTTAAAGCACATAAATTGTATTTTCATACATTGTGTTTTATAATAATTAAAAATTTAAAATAAAGTAGGAGAATATATATGAAAAAAACAATTAATCTTTCTTTTATGTATGCTATATTTGCAATGATTGGAGGTGTTTTTTACCGTGAGTTTACAAAACTCATAGATTTTGAAGGAAGAACAGCATTATCTTTTATCCATGTCCATTTCTTTTTATTAGGAATGGTTATGATGTTAATTGTCACACTTTTTATTTCAAAATTTCAAATTCAAGAATCAAAAAAATATAAATCATTTATGATTATATATAATATTGGTGTTTGTTTAACATCTCTTATGTTTTTTATAAGAGGTATTATTCAAGCAAGTGAAATAATAATCAGTCGTGCTATTAATGCTTCTATTTCAGGCATTGCAGGGATAGGACATATATTTATAGGTATAGGAATTATTCTTTTTTTCTTAATACTGAAAGAACAAATCAAAGAAAATTAAAACAACTTCATAAAGTTGTTTTTAATTTAAAAAAACAGTTTATTGAAACTGTTTTTTATCAACTCTCTTTAATATTTGAATAGCACACATTCCTGTTAATATTCCTGTTGGAATAGATGATGCCATTAATATAAAAACATATGACATAATTGCAGGTTGTGCATAAAAGATAGATACAACTGCAACTTGTCCAATATTATGAAAAACAGCAGCCATAATAGAAGTTGAAATCATTGGTAATGATGTCAATTTCTTCACAATAGCTAAAGCTATACTACTTAAAAACACACCACCACAACTAATAAAGAAAGGCATTTGTCCAAATAGTCCTGTCAACAAACCAGAAACAACAACTCTGAAAATATTAACAACAAACATTTCTTTTACACCATAAAATTCTATCACAACTAATGAAATAATATTCGCTAAACCTAATTTCATTCCTAAAGGTAGTGGTAAATGTAACATAGCTTCAATACTATGTAAAACAATTGCTATTGCACTTAATAATGCCATAAATACCATTTTCTGTGTTTTATTGTTTCTCATAGGCTCTCCTTTCTATATATTCCAATGCTTTTTGTTTTAAAATAAGATATTTTTTCTTTGTCTCTTCATCAAGAGGAGACAATCTATCAAAAGAACGATGTATCCAATTATTTTCTTTTATAAAATTAATACTTTCACTATAATGCAAATCATAAATAAATGCAATATAAGATAGCCACATATCTAAAGATGTTTTCCTATTCGGTGCATAAACAAGTTGTTGATTAAACATTTGTTGATAAACAGCATCACTAATAACACAAAGATTGACCTCATCAATAGACTTGAAAAGAATATCTTCTATTCTCTCTTCTTCCTTAACTCTAAAATTATCCAATTTATCTGCATCTCGTATTAAATGAATAAACAAAAGTTCTCTCTCATCAAAACCTTCATCAATTTTATATTTGTTATGTTGTTCAATTGCATTTTTAATCACATTATCATAACAGTCATCTTCAATAAATAATCTTATCATCCCTTTATCAAACAACAATTGACTTGAAAACAGTGCATGGTCTATTGTCTTGTAATCTGCAAAACTTTCATATCTTATCCACTGTTCAAAACGTCCAATATCATGTAACAAAGCAATTAACGAAGCAAGATTTTTATCTTCTTGAGTGAGATAAAGTTTATCACATAAGTATTCGCTACATTTTATCACTTCATAAGTATGAATAATTTTCAAACGAATGGAAGGAATCGTTACATCATAATGTGATATATATTCTTGAAATACTTTTTTTGCCTTTGATAAATCAATCATTATGTATCGCCTCTAATATTATATTTATATCTTCAACATCCACTTGCCCTGGAGCTGAAGATTTTCCAGCACTTGCAAATGTAACACAAGAACCTGTTAATTCCCCTATCAAACGAGAAATCTTTCCAAGATGTCCCATAGACATAGTGATTAAAGGTTTATTTAATTTTTCAGACATTTCCATAGTGACATTTAATAAACGAATGACATCTTTATAAGTTTGAGGCATAACTGCAATCTTTAATATATCTCCATTTAAAATTTCCATTTTTTCTAAAACACTTTTTATCTCTAAATCATTAGGTGTAGATGTAAAATCATGATAAGATAAAATCACTTTTTTATTATTTTTATGAATCATATCAACCAATTGATAAACAAGTTGATTACCACTCATGACTTCTATATCAATCATATCTACATCACTGCAACAAACAGTTTCAATTAACTTCATATATTCATCATCACTTAATTGAACTTGTCCCCCTTCTTTTAAAGAACGATATGTAAACAATATAGGTTTGTTAGTTATTTTTTTTATTTCTTTTAATAAAGAAATAACTTTTGAAGGATCATAAATATTTTCATAGAAATCTATTCTTAATTCAATGAAATCATAAATATATGAAGAGAATGAAGAAATTTGTTGTAAGATTTCTTCATTTATTTTTCCTACAACTGGTAAACAAATTTTAGGTTTTCCCTCACCTATCTTTATATTTTTCACAATACAAGTTTTCATTTTATGTCTCCTTATGACAAGTATTTAAAAATAATTTTATTTCTTTTATCGTTACATTAAAATAATCTCTTAACAAGAAATGATTTGCATTATCAATAATTTTAACAACACTATAAATAAGATGTTTCTTTATATTCATTGTATCAACTTCTTTAATCATATCATTTTCTCCTGCCAATACCAAGACAGGAATTTTTATTTTTTCTAAATCTTTATATTCAATAAAAGGCTCTGTTTCCATGAGTTTAATAAGTTGAAAAGTACGTCTTGCTTGAGGGTGATATAAACAAAATGGTAACAAACATAACATTTGTAGATAATCAAAAAAACGGTACATTGGTTTAATCATTTGAGGTTTGGTATTAGTACCAATCACAATCATATTTTGAATTCTTACATCATTCATCCCCAACAACAATGAAACAATTCCCCCATCACTAAAACCTATCAAGTCATAAGCTTCAATTTTTAATTCATCTATAACATTTAAAACATCCTTCATCATTTGTTGATAAGAGAGTTCTCCTTGTTTTATTGATTTTCCATGATAACGTGAGTCTATTAATATCATTTGATATCCTTTTAATTCATGAATCATTTCATCAAAAATATGATGATCTTCTCCATTTCCATGTAAGCATACAATAGGATAGCCACTACCTACCACTTTATAATAAATATCCATTTTATCACCCACTCTTGTCTTACATTATATCAATTCTATCATGTATCATCAAATATTTTGTCAAATATTGCCGAGGAAATAAAAAGATGCTTTGTATTTTGGTGTATAAAAAAGGAATAGCTATCTTATAATGATCTACCCCTTTTTCTCTACTCTCACTTTATAACCCAATAAAACTTTACAAAGACTCATCAACTGAATTGTAGGTAAATAATACCTTATCACTTGCTGAAAAAACTTTCAAATCTTCTATTCTTTTATTTCCATCAATAACAATGACTTCAAAAACATAATCTTTCTTTTCAGGAATGATATGTTGATCTTTTCCATTCACTTTATATTCAATACGTGCTACTAACTTATCATTCCCATATACTATATAAGTTCCTTTCCCATTAGCATATTCTTCATACATATTTATTGAAGCATCTTTACGAGATGGAGCACCAAAGATAAAAGCATTATTCTTCAAACCCATTAAACAATATTCATTTTCCTTATTTTTATACAATATCCATATAAAAATCATTAACATCTTTACATTCAATTAATGTACTCGCCTCTTTATCATATTTTTGTATACTTGAAATATCTATTGAATCATTTCTAAAGAAAATAATCATTCCAAATATAAGCAGGACTAACCCTAAAATCAAATATATTTTTTTCATAATTTTCTTTGCTTTTACTATACAAGTAAAAACATTCCTCCTTCTAAAATATTGCTATATCACCATACAGTCCATTTTTAATAATATATGTCATAACTTATTAATACTATTTTAATCATTATTTTATTCTTAATGAATTACTATAGTATAAACTTAACCAGTTAACATATTATCACTTTAAATAAACTGTTAGTTTTACCTTGTTTGCTATGGACTTTTATGAAATATGGACAAAACATTTTTTTCAATTTTATAAAAACTAGCTAGGAGAAGTTACTAACAATAACTCTATATTGTGTTTTGTCAAAATATTATTGAAGAGGTAGAAAATAACTTCAAAATTTGAAGTTATTTTCCTACATACTATTTATTTAATTCTCTAAATTCATTTATATCCATATCTTTAATAAAATCTTCAACTGTATGATGTTGCTGTTCAACAATAACTTTTCTTCCATAATTATCCTTTTTTTCAAGAGTAATAGTGTCTTGTGCTAAATCACCAATCAATAAATTCAATTTATTATTATTAACCTCTATCATATATGGTTGAAAAGCAGAATAATACAAGTCAAAAAATTCATCATAATTCAAATAGAGAATATACTCTTTATTAAAATCAGGCTCCATGTATTTTGGAGAAGCAATATCTACATAATTAACATTATCGCTATTGACAATCTCTTCTCCATGAAGAATACCACTATCGTTATAAAAAATTCTTGTTGAATACTCCATATTTATTTTAATATTAGTTGTATCTAAATCTCCATTTATGAATTCATTTATTTTGAAATTATAAATCTTTCCTAAAGTTTGACCATATGGATTTTCTTTAGATAAATCATTGTCATCTCTATGCATATTCCATTCTTTGTCAAATGATTCAAAATTTCCCTTAACTATCATTTTTGAATTTTCTTTTGCTTCCTGAATATCCTTAACAACAATAAAATCTTTGAAAAAACCAAATTTTATTTCTCGATTTCTTGAAAATTCAAAAGCAACAACTGCAATGACCAACACTACAATTAAACCAATAAGTGTTTTCTTTTTCACAATATATTCAACTCCTTATTTATATTTTGCATTAACTCCATTTTTTTCATCAGTTTGTGGAGTATATATTTTACTTCTATCTCTATAATGTGACATCAGTGCACTAGAAGAAGAAACATGAGCAAGCCCTATAGCATGTCCTATTTCATGGGCCGCAGTACTACGAGCCCAATTTGACTTTGAAAAATGAGAAGTATTAGAATTAAGATACATTGTAAACTTTGTTAATTCTCCCCAAATATTAATTGAATCAAAATATGTTATACCCAAGTCATCGCTCCCACCTATATTAGTGCATCCCATTGAATTTAATGCATTTGACATAATGTAAAAATTAAAACCACACACTTTCCAACTTGCCATCGCTTGCTCCCATTCAGTTTTATATTTAGTACTAGTAAATTTATACGAAACTGACTTAAATGGAAGTTTATGCTTATGAAGTACATATGCATCCACTCTATTTATTGATAAAAACATTCCTAAAATAACACCTATTATTAATAATTTTCTACATGTTTTCAAATATATAACCTCCTTTTTGAATGAAAGCGCTTTCTTTTTACACTTTTATTATACATGATTGATACTATCATGTCAATTAATATTACCAAAGTAATGTAATTTTAAAAAATTATTATTTTATATACTTTGTATACTTAACCAACTGACATCCATTTATTCAAATATTATTTTAATAAAAAAGAGGCAATTGCCTCTTAGTTATAATCATCTTCAAGTAATCCGTCATCTTCTTCGATTTCTTCTTGTTCTTCTTCATCACTATAAATATCATTCATATCAATATGAACTTCACTAAATTTATGACGACTTCTTAAATCCCAATGATTTTCTCCAACTGTAATTAATCTTCCATCTAAAGTAATATTTGTATAGAATAAAGATTCATTTTCATCTTGTTCTTCTTCACTAAAACCTTTAATTTCTGATACTTCTTGCCATAATTTATAAAAATCAACAGGTTTCTTCTTTTTCTTCATTAAATCAAATGCAATATCGACCATAGAACTTTGTTTATAATCTATCATACAGTATTCCTCCTACATTTTTTCAGGTGCTTCTACACCAACTAAATTCAAAGCATTTTTCAATGTGATTTGGCTTGCTACAACAAGTGATAATCTTTGTGAAGATAGTTCTTTATTGTTTTCATCTATAACATAACAATCATTATAGAATGAATGGAATAATTGAGCAAGTCTTTGTATATAGTTTGTGATTTTATGAGGTGCTCTTAATTTTGCACTTTCAATCACTTCATTTCTAAACTCATTAATATGTTTCACAAGTTCAATTTCTTTTGTATGCACTAATAACTCATAATGATCACTCACATCAATACAAGCATTTTTAGCCTGATTTAAAATAGAACACATTCTTGCATGAGCATATTGAGCATAATAAACAGGATTATCATTAGATTGAGATTTCGCAAGTCCCAAATCAAAATCAAATGGTGAACTTCCTGATTTAGATGCAAAGAAATAACGCGTTGCATCGACTCCAATATCATCAATTAAATCTTTAATCGTTACTGCATTTCCTGTACGTTTACTCATTTTCACAACTTCACCATTTTCAACCATACGAACCATTTGCATAATATCAATATTTAATTGATCAGCATTATATCCTAATGCTTGAATAGCCGCTTTCATACGATTGATATATCCATGATGATCTGCACCTAATAAATCAACCAAATATTCATATCCTCTATCTAACTTATTCAAATGATATGCAATATCAGGTGTTAAATATGTATAACTTCCATCAGTTTTTACTAAAACTCTATCCTTATCATCACCAAATTCAGTTGATTTAAACCATAAAGCTCCATCTGCTTCATATGTATAACCTTTGTCAGTTAACTTTTGAATTGTTGGCTCAACTTTATTTTCATCATACAAAGATGTTTCACTAAACCAAACATCATAAGATACTCTATATTCATTTAAGATATCTTTAATCTTTTGAAGTTCAAATTCAGTACCTACTTTTCTAAAATAAGCAATAGCTTCTTTTTCATCAGCATCAACATAACGTTCACCAATCTCTTCTTTAATTTGACTAGCAATATCAATAATATCTTGTCCATGATATCCATCTTCAGGTAATTGCTTTTCATAACCTAAAGCTTGTAAATATCTTGCATACAAAGATAATGCCAAGTTTGTAATTTGGTTACCTGCATCATTAATATAATATTCTCTTGTTACATCATATCCAGCAGCATTCATAATTCTACAAATACAATCTCCAACAGCTGCCCCTCTTGCATGTCCCAAATGTAAATCTCCTGTTGGATTTGCAGATACGAACTCTACATTGTATTTTGTCCCTTTTCCATACTTTGTTTTTCCATAATTATCTTTTTCTTCCAAAACTTCTTTAATAATAGAAGTCATTGCATCTTTTCTTAAAAACAAATTAATAAATCCTGGACCTGCAATTTCGACATGATCAATGTTTCCTGCTTCCTTATCAATTGCCTCAATAATTCCTTGTGCAATTTCTCTAGGATTTCTTTTTAATATCTTTGTCAATTGCATTGCAATATTACTAGAATAATCCCCATGTGCTTTATCTTTTGGAATTTCAATGACTATTTTATCTACTGAATAATCGTCAACATATTCTAAATCAATAATCGCTTTTTTTAACACTTCTTTTAAACATATTTCAATTTTATTAACAGCCATGATTATCCTCCTTTTTTTATAAAATATCATACTTTTAATACAATATCATATTTATTGATATAGTCAATCTTTTTCTTATAATAATCATACATTTTCTACACTTACAGGTATCATTTGTATCATCATATAAACTGTTGATATTAATGAATGTTGATCATATAATTCATACTTTAATTTTATTCTATCCTCATTTGCTTCAAATGAATAAACACGTGTTTTTAAAGGTACACTTCCATATGGCAATTGATAATCATTCCATGTATCATGATCCCTATTTAATTTTAAAAGCGAATTTCCATTTTTTAAAATAATATCTTTATCTTTATATGAAATATCAATAGTTGTTCCTTCAACCTCAAAGTTTAATCTTACAACATCCCCAATAAATAAAACACCTATTTCATTATATTCAATAGTATCAGTTTGTCCATTTTGTTTAAAAACAGCCTTATATTTTATATGTTTTCTTTTATACATTTTTCATCACCAAAGAATATTATAACACAATTCAGGGAAAAGTAATAAAAGAGGTGATTTTCTTGAAAATATTTATCAAATGGATACATAGATTGATTATTTTAGGTTTATCTGTTGTCGTATTCATTTATGCCATTAGTTATGCTATGCCTGCTCCATCACTTGGTCAAGGACACTATATTAAAATGTATGACCAAGATCATAAACTCTTTTATCAATCTAATCAACAAAGTAATGATGTTGAATTAAAAGATGTGAGCTCTCATTTCCTTGCCAGCATTGTAGCAGTAGAAGATCATCGTTTTTATTCACATAGAGGATTTGATCCCATTGGTATATTAAGAGCTATTAAATCAAATCTTACAAGTGGAAGTAAATCACAAGGTGCAAGTACAATTTCTCAACAATACTCAAGATTATTATTTCTTACAAACGAAAAAACATGGACAAGAAAAATGACTGAAGCTTTCTTAACAACACGTCTTGAAAGTCATTATGATAAAGATACAATTCTTCAAGGATATATCAATACTGTCTTTTTTGGACATGGTGTTTATGGTATTAAAAATGCTTCCCATTATTATTTCAACAAAGAACCAAGTCAACTTGATTTAAATGAAGCAAGTATGTTAGCAGGTGTTATTAATGGACCAAGTTACTTCTCTCCCTTTTTAAATAAGGAAGGTGCTAAAAAAAGACAAAAAGTTGTTTTGAATAAGTTAGTAGAAGTTGGTTATATCAATCAAAGTCAAGCCGATCAGGTCTATCAAACACCTTTTCAATTGAATAAAAATCCCTCTTCATCTTTAAATGAAAATTATCCTTATTATAGAGATACTGTTATCAATGAATTAAAAGATTTAGACTTATACAAAGAAAGTTATATAAATAGAGGTTTAAATATTGTAACAACTCTCAATCAATCTACACAAAAAGAATTAAACAAAGTAACAAATGAACAAATGAAGGAACGTAATGAATTAGAAACATCTAGCATTATATTGGATACAAAAACATCTTCAGTTCTTGCATTAGTTGGTGGAAAAGATTACAGTCACTCTCAATTTAATAGAGCAACAAAAGCCAGTAGACAAATTGCCTCTACAATGAAACCACTTTTATATTATATTGCTTTAGAAAATGGATTTACTCCTACTACAAAATTCAAAAGTGAACCAACAACATTTCAACTTGATAATGGTGAAACATATGCACCTACAAACTTTAGTCAAAAATATGCAAATGATGATGTGACTTTGGCACAAGCTATTGCTGTAAGTGATAATATTTATGCAGTCAAAACACATTTGTTTTTAGGTGAACAATCTCTTGTGAATCTCTTACAAAAATTTGGTTTTAATCACATTTCTCCACATCCTTCTCTTGCATTAGGAACTTTAAATACAAATGTTTATAGATTATCTTCTATGTATGCTACTCTTGGCAATGTAGGTGTTTATAATGATGTCCATACTATCCAAAAAGTCTATACTGATGATGGTGAAGTGCTTTATGAATACCAACCTCAAAACAAAGAACTTCTTAATAAAGAAACCTGCCTTATTTTAAGTCAGCTTCTTACCTCACCATTTGATAAAGCATTTAATACATATGCTTCTGCAACAATGGCATCCTATCCTACGAAGACAACTTTTGCTGTAAAAACAGGAACAAGTCCTTTTGACTCCCTATGTGCAGGCTATAATCCGAATTATACAATTGTAAGTTGGAGTGGTTTTGATGATAATAGAGAATTAAATATGACTCTTGATAAACGCGTTCCTAAGGTTATATTCCAAACAATGGCGAATTATCTTCAAAAAGAAGAAGTATGGTATGAACCAACTCCAAAAATCAAACAAATGCCAATAGATCCTATAAGTGGACAATACAACGAAAAAGGTATTACTTATTGGTTTAAACAATAAACAAGCAGAATCACTGCTTGTTTTTATATTTCCTTTTGATAATATATCCAATAATAAAACCAATGACACATACCATAACCAATAAGTCATATTGTTTCATATAGATAAGAACTTTTTCCCACTGATTCCCTAAAATATAACCTAAACTCACCAAAACTGTATTCCATATCAATGTTCCAAACAACGTATACAAAGAAAAAGATAATATTGGCATTTGACTTATACCTGCTGGAATAGAAATTAAGCTTCTTATTACTGGAACACATCTTCCAAAAAATATAGCCTTTGTTCCATGTTTTTGAAACCAATCAAATGTTTGTTCAATATGTTTTTCTTTAAAACCTAATATTTTTATAAACCTTATTTGAATAAATTGTTTCAATTTATCAATAGTTAATAATTTTCCTATAAAAAACAAAAGATAAGAGCCTAAAAATGCTCCTAAAGTTGATACAACAATAACACCAAATATATTTAAATATTGCATAGAACAAGAAAAACCAGCAAAAGTTAAAATCATTTCTGAAGGAATAGGTGGAAACACATTTTCTACAAACATCAACACTAATAAACTTATATATCCATATTCCTGAAGAAATTCTATAATAAAATTCTGCATATACCCTCCACATTCTAACATAAAATGTATTTCATCAATGATACAATACAAATGCTATATTTATTATATGTGCTTATTTTATATATTTATTCGCTATTTACATAATGAAAGAGTCATGTTAATATAGTGCCAATGAGGGAGTAGTCTAACAATACGTTTGATGACATCAACATACGCGAATGACTTCTATTCTGGTGCATCTTAAAGACAAGACTCGTTAAAGATTATGGTCTTT
The DNA here is from genome assembly GCA_910586805.1 of uncultured Erysipelotrichales bacterium. Taxonomy (GTDB): domain Bacteria; phylum Bacillota_I; class Bacilli_A; order Erysipelotrichales; family Coprobacillaceae; genus MGBC140090. The sequence goes on from CAJUJC010000012.1 coordinate 20,287, forward strand.
AGCAAGTTCTTGTCTTTTTTTGACTTCTAAAGACGAAAATAAGGAGGAAAATGGTATGTTTTATCAAAAAGATATTTCAAAAGTATTTGAAGAATTAAAATCATCTCAAGAAGGACTTACACAACAACAGGTGGAACAAAGACAATTACAATATGGAAAAAATGTTCTTCAATCAAAAAAAGAAGATTCTCCATTCATTATTTTCTTTAAACAATTTCAAGATCTATTAGTTATTATTTTAATCATTGCAGCCATTATTTCAGGAATAAGTGGTCAAATAGAAAGTACGTTTGTTATTGTGACTGTCATTATTATTAATGCAATATTAGGAACGATTCAAACAATGAAAGCACAAAAATCTTTAGAAAGTTTAAAAAAACTGTCTATTCCTAAAGTGAAAGCCATTCGTCATCACCAAATACAAGAAATTGATTCAACTGATTTAACGATAGGAGATATTGTTCAAATAGAAGCAGGCGATATTGTTAGTGGAGATGGCCGACTTATTCAATGTTCCTCTTTACAAATGAACGAAAGTGCTTTAACAGGTGAAGTTGATAGTGTAGAAAAAACAACTGAAACTATACATCATCAAGTTATTGTAGGAGATCAAAAGAATATGGTCTTTTCTAGTAGTCTTGTCACAAATGGAACTGGTGAGTATATTGTCACTGCCATAGGTATGCAAACTGAGATAGGAAAAATTGCGACTTTATTAAATGAAGCAACTGAACGTAAAACACCATTACAAAAAAACTTAGATGATTTTAGTCGTAAATTGTCAATAGCAATTATGATTATTTGTGTTATTATTTTATGTCTTCACTTATTTCTCATGAATGATTCACTTATTGATTCATTAATGATTGCTGTTGCTTTAGCAGTTGCTGCAATTCCAGAGGCATTAGGTTCTATTGTAACAATTGTACTTTCTATAAGTACACAAAAAATGGTAAAAGAAAATGCTATTATTAAGAATTTGAATTCAGTTGAAAGTTTAGGTTGTGTATCAGTCATATGTAGTGATAAAACAGGAACTTTAACACAAAACAAAATGAGTCCACAAAGCATTTATTTTTTTGATAAACTTTTAAAGATAGAAAATTTAAATAGTTTAGAACATGACCATCAAGTCTTACTTAAATCCTGTTTATTATGCAACAATGCAGTGATTACAGATAATCAAAGAATTGGTGATCCCACAGAATTAGCACTCATAGATTTAGTTTATGAATATACAAAACATAATCAAGAATTTAAAAACACTGCAATTAGAAAGTCTGAACTTCCTTTTGATTCAGATAGAAAATTAATGAGTATTTCTTCACTTCGACATATTTATACAAAAGGAGCCCCTGATGTCCTTTTAAAAAGATGCGATACAATACTTGTCAATGGACGTAAAGAACCATTATCATCTAGGCATATCCAAGCTATTCAAAAAGAAAATAGAAGATGTGCTGAAAATGGATTAAGGGTTTTAGGTTTCGCTTATAAAGATTTTCATAAAAATCAAATCACTTTGGAAGATGAATATCATCTCACTTTTATTGGTCTTGTTTCATTAATGGATCCTCCTCGTAAGGAAAGTCGAGATGCTGTTTCAAAATGTAAAATGGCTGGAATTAAACCCATTATGATTACAGGTGATCATGTCATCACTGCAAGAAGCATAGCCAAAACAATTGGTATTTATGAAGAAGGAGATTTATGTATAGAAGGACAACAACTCGAACAAATGACTGAAAAAGAATTAAGTGAAAAATTAACATATATTAGTGTTTATGCAAGAGTTGCTCCTGAACATAAAATAAGAATTGTAAATGCATGGCAAAAACATGGTGATATTGTTGCAATGACAGGAGATGGTGTAAATGATGCTCCAGCCTTAAAACAAAGTGATATTGGTGTTGCTATGGGAATAACAGGAACTGAAGTTTCTAAAGATGCTGCAAATATGATCTTAACTGATGATAATTTTTCTACAATTGTTAAAGCAGTTATTACTGGACGTAATGTTTACCGTAATATAAAAAATTCTATTAACTATTTATTATCTGGTAACTTGGCTGGAATTCTTTGTGTACTTATATCTTCTCTATTGATATTGCCAACGCCTTTTGCACCTGTTCATTTATTATTTATGAATTTAATTACTGATTCCTTACCAGCTATCGCTATTGGAATGGAGGCAAGTCGTAATGATGTATTAAAAGAAAAACCAAGAAATGCTCATGCTTCTCTATTAAATAAATCCGCATTATATCAAATAGGTTATGAAGGAATTATAATAGCTATATGTACAATGTGTGCCTATCTTATGGGATTAAAAACAAACCCCTCTTTCGCCTCAACAATGGCTTTTACAACAATTTGCTTATCTAGATTATTACATGGTTTTAATTGTAGAAGCCAATACCCTATCACAAAAATAGGTATTCTTACAAATAAAATGAGCATTTATGCTTTCTTAATAGGTTTCACATTATTACACCTTATCTTATTTGTACCTTTCTTACATGGTTTATTTATTGTTGAATCTATAACAATCACACAACTTCTATGCATCTATATATTTGCACTTATCCCTACACTCATTATTCAATATAGAAAAAGTCTATAAAATAAACATATATTCAATAAAAGAAGATAGACATCATCATCTTATCATGACATCTATCTTCTTTTTCATTTATGATAATACTTTTTTCATTTTTATATGTGGGCAATATTCATCCAAATATTCTTCACCAAATTTTATATAACCATTCTTTTTATAAAACTCACTTGCTCTGACTTGAGCCGATAACACAGTTTCCTTAAAACCCAATGATTTCGCTTTTGCTTCCAACAATTCAAGAATTTGACTTCCTAAATGTAATTGTCTATACTCTTTGAAAACCGCAATTCTTCCTAAAATCATTTCATGATGTTCTTCATACATTCTTGCACATCCTACTGGCTGTTCACCCTTAAAAATAACAAGATGTAATGCTCTATCATCAATATCATCAAACTCATTTTCAAACCCCTGTTCTTCTACAAAAACCTTTTGCCTAATATCAACTGCCTCTTGTGGCAAAACCTCATAAAACTTATATTTCATCTCTTAACTCCTTTGGGAAAAAAACTTTCTTATCAGATTTAAATTGCTTAGAATTTAAAATGGCTGAAACAATTTCAGATTTAAGTGGTAATGGAGACAATTCCTTTGAAGAAGATAAAATCTCAATTTCATTTAACTCTCCATCTTGTCCATAATGTAAATAAGGAACCTGTTTTTGATAATCACTCATAATATAATAACGAGGATTATACCCTTTTTCTTCAGCAATTTTCTCAATTAACTGATGCTCTTTTTCATCTTTTAATTGTCTATACTTAAACAATCTACGATTCAAAAAACGAGAAGATAAATCACTTAATATAAAATCATCCTCTTTCATAAACTCTCTAAAATAATATAAAACAACTGTTTCATCTAAATGAACAAATGCTTCAATAGATATTTCATCTTTTAAAAAAGGTAATAAATAATATAAATCAGTTTTAAAATTATAATCTTTATCATATAAATCTTTCACCCTTAAAAAGATAGATTGTAAAAGATGTTCATAACTTCTCGCAGTTGGATGATAATAGACTTGCCAATACATATGATACCTTGCAAGTATATAATTTTCAATAGCTTGCACACCTGACTCTTTATACACAATTTTACCTTCACAAATTCTCATAGTACGTAAAATTCTAGACATATCGTATTTTCCATATGTTGTTCCAGTCATATAACTATCTCTTAATAAATAATCCATTCTATCAGCATCTAGTTGACTAGATACCATTTGAATAAGAATTTGATTAGGGTGTGTATGTTGAATAATAGCTGCTACATCGAAAGGAAGACCTTCATAAACATTTGACAATATCTCATGAACTTCACTATTTTCTAAAATAACTCTTACTGACATATCTTCATGATCTTCTTGAAATACACCCTCAAACGAATGCGAAAAAGGACCATGACCAATATCATGTAATAATCCAGCACACATAACAGTTAATTTATCATAATCGCTTAAACAACTATCCAAACAATCTGTTTCTAACATTTTTCTGACAACCTGATATACCCCTAAAGAATGGACAAATCGAGAATGTTCAGCACTTTGAAAAACCTGATATGTTCCACCTAGTTGCTTAATTCTACGAAGTCTTTGCATTTCCTTAGAATTAATTAAATGCCAAATAACCAAATGATCTACATGAATATAATCATGTATTGCATCCCTTAACACTCTTTTTTCATTCATTTCAATATCTTTTAATACAAACTCTTCTCTAAAACCCATTTTGTCACCTTCTTTTCTTAAAATTTTAACCATACTTTTCTTTATTTATAGCCCTCATAAAACAAAAATACTGAAACAATAATACAATACTACGGTAATGCACAATTATTTCAGTTATTCTTTTTACTGCATTTCAATTATAGCATAATTGTTATTTCCATACAATCTGATTTGTCAAAAATTGTCATTATTTTTATACAATAAATCGATATAAATTGACTCATATTTTTAAATAGAGAATAAGTCATCTATGAAAAATACCTATAAACCACTCAATGGTAGTAATGCTTCATATGTTTTTCTCATTCCTTCTAAAAGTGATGTGTACTTTAACCCTAATTCTTGTTCAATCAACTTTCCATCATACAACTCCTCTTCTTCTTTTCCTATTGGATAAGGTAAAGGATAATTTTCATTCATCAATTCTTGTAACGATTTTTCTTGAATGATAGCATCACTAAAACATTGATATATATCTAAATAAGAAATACATTGAGGAGAAATGACATTATATATTTTATGATATGCTTTATTTTCTATGACTTTTAAAATAGCATTGACTACGTCTTTTACATAAACAAGTTGAAACTTTGCTTGCGCTTCATTTATATTATATAAAGGTTCTTTATGAGTAACCCTCTTTATAAATTCAGATTCTCTTGGTGCATAATTAAAAGGGCCATAAATATTTCCAGGTCTTAGTGAAGTATAAGGAATACCTATCTCTTGAAGTTCTTTTTCCAATGCAACCTTCCCGCAAATATAATCACCAACTTCACCATTGAAATGTCTAAATTCTAAAGGATGGTTTTCATCTTTATATACCCCTGTTTGTCTTTGGTAAACATCAACTGTACTGATAAAAACATAATGTTTTATGTTTCCATTCAAACAATTCGCAACAATTTGTATATCCCCTTTTTGATAAGCACACAAATCAACAACAGCATCGTAATTTTCATAACTCATATTTCTCCATGCCATTTGATCATGTCTATCAAAATGATACTCTTTAACTCCATAATCTTCCATAGAATAATGTCCTCTATTCACTAATGTTAATTCATGATTTTTTGATGCCATTAGAGTTAATACACGACCTACAAAATAACTACCTCCAATAATTAAAATTTTCATAAAATCCCTTCTTTCAAAATAAATTATAGAAAAAAAGCATACAAGCCTCAACTCATATGCTTATAAAAATAAATCTTTCTTTTGAAAAAACATTGTCCCTAATCCTGTTAATATTATTGATAAAACAACAAAGACTCCTATACACAATAAAGCATTTGTATCATAACCAATCAAACTTTCAGGATTAAACAAAGTCATTGGTGTGATATATTTTAAGAATTCAATTTTATCATTCACTTGAGATAACATTTGTATTAACACAAAAACAAATGTCAATCCTCCCCCTACGCCTATTGCATATTTACTTTCGTTAAAAAAGCATGAAGTTAAATAAACCAAACTTGCAAAGAAAACATGTAATGCAAGCAAACCAAAATTAAGGGTTAAATAAGCACCTATATCCAAAATTTCTTCAAACATTATATAACTACAAACAAAGATAAGAATCACAGCATAAGCCAACAAAACAAATACTCCCAATAATAAAGAAACATATTGTGTTAAGATAATTTGTTTTCTTGAATGAGGAGTTGTCAACAAGTAACTCATAGACCCTTTATCCACATATCTTACAATTAAACGCTGACATAAAATAAGAGTCCAAATAAATGGAATAATAATTAAAATAAATCCATATAAATAATTAATTAAAAAATCCATCAAAGTTACACCTGGATTTGTCATTCCAAATGCTGCAAATAATTCAGGCATACTTTGAGCCATCATATTTAAACTTTCACCAAGTTTTGGATCATACATAGCAACAATAATTGAACAATATAAACTTAAAATCATAACAAAAATGATAAAGATTTTATAATTTGCTTTCATTTCTTTTTTTATTAATGATCCTAACATGATTGCTTACCTCCATAATAATGTAAGAAGATTTCCTCTAAAGATTGTGCTCTTGTTGTAAGATCATTAATATGATAATGCGATAATTCTTTAATCAATAAATTGACATCCTTTTTCCATACCATAGACACTTTTTGAGAGTCTCTGACACACTCATATTTTTCTTGAAATTCAATAGCATCTTTTTCATCATTAAAAACAATATCATAATGCTTATACTTATTATTTTTTAAACTCTCTATATTTTCTACAGCAACAATTTCACCATCTTTTATCATAACAACTCTATCACAAGTTTTTTCAACTTCTTCAAAAATATGAGATGACATGAATATTGTTTTTCCCTCTTTTTTAGATTTTTGAATCAATTCTACAAATTTATTTTGCATCAAAGGATCTAACCCACTTGTTGGTTCATCTAGTATTAAAATAGGGGCATTTTGCATAAAAGCAATCACCAACCCAATCTTTTGTTTCATACCCTTAGACATCTTTTTAATCTTACCACTTGCGTCTAACTCTAAAAATTTCATTAATTCATAGGCTCTAGACATATCTTTTATATTCTTCATTTCAGCCATAAAACGAATAAATTCATCACCTGTCATATCATCCATAAATGCAATCT
>CAJUJC010000013.1:0-12224 GCA_910586805.1 uncultured Erysipelotrichales bacterium
TCATCATCACTGATCTTATTTTACCTTTTTCTAGTTCCTCTACTCCTCTTATCGTCGATCCTCCTGGAGAACACACTCTATCTTTCAATTCTCCTGGATGAATGTTTGTTTCATTTTGCATTTTTCCTGAACCAAGTACCATTTGCGAAGCAAGTTTATAAGCCAAATTTCTTGGCAACCCTTCTTTAACTGCTCCATCAGCTAAACCTTCAATAATCATATAAATAAATGCAGGACCACATCCACTTAAAGAACCTGCTACTCCCATCAAATGGGATGGTATGATTTCTATCTTTCCAATTGATGAAAATAAATCTTTTGTAAATTGAAGTTCATCAGGTAACAATGAGTGTCTTTCTTCTAATAATGACATTCCCTCTAGAACTTGAACTGGAGTATTTGGCATAACAAAAATATGTCGTGTTGAATCATCTAATAACATTTCATACTTCTCAAAATCATACCCTAATACAATAGAAATAATTGCTTTGTTTTTAAATTTATCCTTTAAAGGGCATATAACACTTTCTAAAACTTGGGGTTTAACTGCAACAAAAACAATCTCACTATTCTCAATAATCTCATCCACACTTTGACCTATGCAAATATTGAAAGCACTCATTTTATCAAGTTGTGACTTTTGAATATCATATGCAATAATATCCTCGCCATTCATAAAATGAGAATTAATAATCCCTCTTACTATTGCACTTGCCATATTTCCCATTCCAATAAAACCTAACTTTTTCATTCTCTTTCCTCCTTATAAAAAAAGCTAACAACCCTATGTTAGCTTATAATCTTCTATTTCTTAAAAACTCAGGTAATGCATCGTCATCATCATTATCTTCTTGAACATCATAAACAGTTGGTCTTGCTGAAGTTGTTTCATATGTATGTGTTGTTTTCACAGGTGATGAAACTGGAGTTTCCTCTTCTTGTTCAAAACCAGTAGCAATAACAGTAACAATAACTTGATCATCTAACTGATCATTAATAGCAACACCTAAAACTGTGTTTACATCATTACCAACAGCTTCTCTAATTGTAGCTAAAGCAGTATTAGCATCATATAAAGTAATATTTGTTCCACCAGTAACATTAACAATAGCATCCTTAGCTCCAGCAATCGATACATCCAATAATGGTGATGAAATAGCTCTTAACGCAGCTTCTTCAGCTTTATTTTCACCATCGCTCATACCAATACCAATCAATGCTGAACCTCTATCTTTCATAACAGAAGAAACATCAGCAAAATCCAAGTTGATAAATGCAGGAATTGCAATTAAATCAGTGATTGTTTGAACCCCTTGTCTTAATACATTATCTGCTTCTCTAAACGCTTCACCCATTGGTTTTCTACCAATAGCTTCTAATAAGCGATCGTTAGATACAACGATAATAGAATCGACATTTTCTCTTAACTCAGCTAATCCACCTTTAGCTTGCCTTAAAACCTTAGGTCCTTCAAACATAAATGGTGAAGTAACAACACCCACAGTTAAAGCACCAAGGTCACGAGAAATTTTAGCAACAACAGGAGCAGCACCAGTTCCTGTTCCTCCACCCATACCAGCAGCAATAAATACCATATTTGCTCCAGTTAATGCTTGTCTAATTTCTTCTTCAGTTTCTAAAGCAGCTTTTCTTCCTACTTCAGGATTTCCACCTGCTCCTAATCCATGTGTCAATTCTTTTCCTAATACAATCTTATTTTCAATATCAATACCCTTTAAAATCTGAGCATCAGTATTAGCGACATAAAATTCTACACCTCTAACACCTTCTTTAGCCATTCTTGCAACAGCATTACAACCACCGCCACCTACTCCAATGACTTTAATCTTTGCAACTTGAACAAAATCTAACTTACTATCCATATTCTCATCCTCACTTTATATTCCCATCTTAATCATCATCTTCGCTAAAAAAACTTTCAATCACTCTTGTCAAAGTCGTTTTCTTTTGACTTTCATGAATTGGTCTTGCTTTTGTCAAACCTTTAAAACGTATACTCATTGTACTCGAAATATCAGGCAAAATCATTGAAGCATCTATTCCGCCTAAAATTTTTGAACGATCGTTCAAATAATACATCATTCCTAAACACGAAACATAAGACATATCTCTTGCTCCAATTGTTTCAGGACGATATGTTCTAACAACACTATGTAATACAGCACTTGCGACTCTATCAATTTCAGGAAGTTCGCCACCGCCACCAACAATAACTGTTTCATAACTACGTCCATCGTTAATAACATCAATCTTTGTTTTAATGACTTCCATGACTTCTTTAACTGCTTCATTTAATACAATTGATAAATCTTTTTGTGTATAATGAGTAACTCCATCTTCATCTTTCATTGTGTGAATAACATCCTCATCACCAATATTTTGATTGCATGTTCCATATTTGACTTTATAAATTTCAGCCTTATCCATTGGAATTTGCCATGCATTTGCAATTTTTCTTGTCAAATCATAACCACCAACACTCGCCTGTGCTATATATTTAACATAACCACCTTCAAAAAAAGATACTGTCGATGTTTTATAACCAATATCTATTAATATAGCACCTTCTTGTAAATACACAGCATCAAATGCTTCTTTTGCACAAGCATATGCATCAATTGTAATATCTAATACTTCCACTCCTGCTTTTTCTACTGCAGTAATATAACTATACAATAACTTCTTCTTTGTTGTAATCACAAGAGATTCGGCTTTTAAAGATGCAGATTTTTGTCCTATTGGAACATCTGTAACTGTCCTTGTATCTAGTTGAAAACGAATTGGAATGACTGAAATAATTTCCTCATCTTCACCACGTTCAAAACGTTTAGATAATTTTAAGGAACGAACAACATCTTCATTAGTAATTTGATCTGAAGGAGAATTGACTTTTGTAATCCCATCACTTTGATAGATATGGGCATAAAACGAAGGTATACATAAAGCCACTTTCGTAATAACTGCTCCCAAAGTTTGAGAAGCGTCATCTAACAACTGTTTAATTTCACTAACAACAGTTGGCATACTTTCAATCTTCCCTTTTTTCACACCATGACTTGTTATCTTTTTGGAAAACAATATGTTAATATTCGCACTAACAACCTCACCAACCACAAGTTTGATTGTTGCACTTCCTATATCTAAAACCGCATAGATATCTTTCATACGATATTTCTCCTTTAAAAAATACTTCTATCTTATAATAACATAAAATTAATCATAAGAAAATACATAATAACGAAAGATATAAAAATATCTCCATTCCTATATTATAAAACGAAACATGAATTAATATTTTATAAAAAAACATAAAAAAGAAAGAAAAAACAAAGCTAAAAAGTATAAATTTATCGAAATATTTAAATATTATTATATATCAAAAAAATATTTAATATCAATATCAAAAAAAGTAACTAACATAACTAGTTACATTTTTTAAAAGTTTTAATACCAACTCAATAGAATATTACATCAACATATAACACCATGTTATTTTTAATAACAAAAAATATTTCTTTGTTTCATTTTCTTAAAAAAACTATTACTTTATTAAATCAAAAACAAAAGCATTGTTTTTTTACAATGCTCTTGCTTAATTTTTAAGATACACTAATTCATTAAGAAACCTTTATTAATAATTTTTATCAATCGCTTCATTGTTTACAAGTTGAACACCTGAAGATGTCCCAATTCGACTCGCTCCTGCATCAATCATAGTCACCAAATCATCAAAACATCTCACTCCACCACTAGCTTTGATAAGCATTTGGTCTTTTACAACATCTTTCATCAAAATAACATCTTCTTTGGTAGCCCCTCCTGTACTAAAACCAGTTGATGTTTTCACAAAAGTAGCATTCGCTTTTAAAGCCAATTCACATGCTTTTCGTTTTTCTTCATTTGTTAATAAACAAGTTTCAATAATAACTTTAACACAATGACCATCTGCTGCCTCAACAACAGCTTGAATGTCCTCATACACCAATGTCTCATTCCCATCTTTTAAAGCACCAATATTAATAACCATATCAATTTCATCAGCACCATTTTTAATAGCATCTCTTGTTTCAAATGCTTTTACACAAGATGTATTTGCTCCTAACGGAAAACCAATAACAGTGCACACTTTGACATGACTATCTTTCAAATATTCAGCACAATATGATACCCATGTTGGATTCACACATACTGAAGCAAAATGATAGATTAAAGCTTCATCACATAATTTTTGAATATCTTTTAAAGTCATATCACTTTTTAATGCTGTATGATCAATAAATGTATTGTACTTCATCTTCTTTATCTCCTTCAAAAATATTTCTTATTGCTTGCAAAGCAACATATTTATCACCAGGATAAGGTTCATTCCCAATAGAAGATGCCATAAATTGTTCATGTCCTTTTCCCAAAATCAAAATAATATCACCTTTATTGGCAATTTGTATAGCCTGTTCAATAGCTATACGTCTATCTTTAATAATCACACTTACTGGTTTTTCTATAAACTCTTGAATATCTTGACATATTTCATAAATATCTTCATCACGATTATCTTCAGCAGTTAATATCACCTGATCACAATATTGATTCGCAAGCTTTCCTATAATTTCTCTTTTTTGGTAATTCTTTTTACCTGGTGCCCCAAAAACAGCTATAATGCGCCCACTACATTCTACCTGTCTCGTAAATTCAAAAACGTTTTTATAACTATTCGCATGTTGGCAATAATCTATAATCACATGAAAAGGATGTTTATGCTTTAACAATTCCATACGACCATCTACACCCTTAATATATTGAATTGAATTCAAAATTTGTTCAGTAGGCATTTCTAAGGCAACGAGCACAGTAATCACAGCCAGTATATTAGAGACGTTAAAACGACCTAATATCGGAACATGAATATGTTTCAATTCATCTCGAATTTGCAAATCAAATTCACTATGATCAATGAATAATTGTATATTTCTTGCCATCACATCAGCTGTATGTTCAATACCATAAGTTAAGATATGAGAACGTAATGAATCTTTAACCAAATTATAAAAACGAACTTCATCCATATTCAAAATTGCAAATCCTTTTTCATCTAATAGCGAAAATAATTTAGCTTTGGAATACATCAAATGTTCCATTGTTCCATGAAAATCTAAATGTTCTTCATAAACATTTGTAAAAATGCCAATATCAAAATGAAGTCCATTCACACGCTTTAAAGCCAAACCATGACTTGAAACTTCTAAAGCCACACCCTTTACTTCTCGTTTCACCATTTCATTTAAATGACGTTGTAAGAAAATCGTTTCAGGAGTTGTATAAAGACTTTGTTCAATAATACCAGCATATTCCATATTATTTGTTCCAATATATCCCATCTTCAAATAATGTGATAACAAATCTCTAATCATCAATGCCACCACTGTCTTACCACTTGAACCAGTAACACCAATCATTGTCATCTTATAGCTTGGGTGATCATAAAAAATATCCGCAACTCTATTTAACTCCTCTAACACATCATCAACTTTAATATATAAAATTTGAGGATGCTTATATGTTAATGGCTTAGAATAAACAATACACTTTGCACCTTGAAAGACTGCATCTTCAATATATTTATGGCCATCAACACTTAAACCATCAACACAAAAGAAAATAGAATCTTTTCCAACATAACGTGAATCACTATGAATAGAAACAATTTTGAAATCTTCTTGCACATCAAATAATTCATTAATTCTTTTCATCAATAACACTTCCTATCAATTCTGTATCAATAGCTTCCAAAATCTTAACTTTATAAATATGTCCAACTGACTCATGAGGTAAATCGACATGCACTTTCAAATAATTAGAAGCATGACCCACCATAAGATCTCCTTGTTTTTCTTCAATTAAAACTTCTAAAACTTTTCCAACTTGCCATGAAGCATATTCACTTTGTAATTGAAAAGATAAATCCATTAATTTCTTTACCCTTTCATGTTTGATCTGACCATCAATTTGTCCTTTCATTTTTGCTGCAGGTGTTCCCTTTCTTTGTGAATAAGGAAAAACATGCAATTGATTAAAATGCATATCTTTAATCCATTGATATGTTTGCATAAATTCTTCTTCACTTTCATTAGGAAAACCGACAATAACATCTGTTGTAATAGAAATAGATGGTAATAATCTTTTTAATTCCTGAAGTTTATCAGCAAATTGTTTTGTTGTATAATGTCTATTCATTCTTTTTAATGTTGCATCACATCCTGATTGAATTGGAATATGTAAATGATCAACAATGATTGAAGAGTGAGCAATTAAATCAATAATCTCTTGCGAAATTTGACTCATTTCAATAGAAGAAATTCTCAATCTTTTTAGTCCTTTTACTTTTGTTGTTAAGTCCACTAAAAGATCATAAAAAGAATAGTTATCCAAATCCACACCATAACCAGCAGTATGAATACCTGTTAAAACAATTTCTACAAAACCGTGATCAACCAAAGATTGAGCCTGCTTCAAAACACTTTCTTTTTGTCTTGAACGAACTCTCCCTCTTGCATAAGGGATAATACAATATGTACAAAAATTATTACATCCATCTTGAATCTTTAAAAAAGCTCTTGTATTTTTCGTAAATTCATCAATATCTAAATCTTCAAATGTTCTTAAATTCATAACATCAGCAACCTTAATAATTTGTTGATGTGTGCTTTGAAATTCATTAACAAGTTCCACAATTTGATTTCTATACTGTGTTCCTAAAACAATACTTACACCTTCAATTGAGGATACCTCATCACAAGCTACCTGGCTATAACATCCAACAACACAAATAATAGCTTCACTATTCTTTCTTATAGCTTTACGTATCATTTGTCTTGACTTGGCATCACCTGTATTTGTAACAGTACATGTATTAATCACATAAACATCAGCTTTTTCTTTAAAAGGAACTTCCTGATATCCATCAGCATGAAACAATTTTAACATAGCTTCTGATTCATATGTATTTACTTTACATCCTAAAGTTAAAAACGCAACAGTTTTCATAACGTCTTCCTTTCTACTTATACTTCTTCAATACTTTCTTATAAGTCTTTTCACAAATATAATTCTTTTCTCTCATTAAATCTAAACACTCTTTATATAAATAATTTTCAATATCATAAGCTATTAACTTAACATCTTCTAAATCAACATTACCTTGACTAGAAGCATCTTGAACAATCATTTTATTCAACAACTCTTCATTATCTTTTCTAAATATATAGATTGTCTTTAATTCATCATAATAAAAACAAATATGTCTTTCATCTTCATAAACGTTTTCTAATGATGAAAATTGTGTTTGATAAATCTTTTTCCCATATAAATGAACAGGTGTTTTTTGATTGATCTTATAATTTTTAACATATTCTTTATGCTGTTTTAACATCATTAATTGATAATCATTTGTATATCTATGATTAACAAATGCTTCTAAATAAGGAATATAAATATCTGTTTGACTTTCTTCATCTAAAAAATGAGGATATTGTTTTAATATTGGAGCAATATCATTATTAAACATTTTCCTTTTTTCATCATAATTTAAATAAGCCATTAAATCATAATGTTGTGACAAAAACATTTCATATGTATTTTCAATGTGATTTTGAGCCAACATTCCTTTATAAATCATTTCATAATCAAATAAATCAAATTCATTTTTGATTTTCATATCTAAACCAATTGCTTCTAATGATAATTTTGCTTCTTCAATTTTTTGATAAATATAGGTCTTAGCAATAGGTATTTTATTTCCATATTTATTTATTTTTTCAATAAATCCCATGTTATTTCAACTCCCTACTATATCCAATAACACTCAACATATAAAGAGGTGCTGTTTCACTTCTTAAAATACGTTTTCCAAGCGAACAAGGGATTACTCCCATTTCTTTCATTATATCAATTTCCTTTTGATCAAAACCACCCTCAGGTCCAACAATAATTGTTATGCTTTGATAATTGCTATGTAATGCATGATAAAAAGCACTATGTTCTCCTTGTTTGCTTGATTCTTCATAAGCGACAAGATTAACATCTGATAAAAATGAAGGTATGTCATTAATTTGTATTAAAGATGTTAATTCTGGTATCACTTGTCTATATGATTGTTCACTTGCCTCTTTTAATATGCGTAAATATCTTTCTTGTTTTTTGGCAAATGTTTTTTGATCAGTTTTAATAATACTTCTTTTTGATAAAAAAGGGACTATTCTTTTCACACCTAATTCAGTTGCTTTTTGTAAAACAAGTTCAAACTTATCACTTTTAGGTAGTGCATAGATTAATGTTATATCAATATCGAGTTCATGATCTTCAATTAATTGTTCCTTTTGTAATAAAAGTCCTTGATCTATATCTATAATTTCATAAATATATGTTTCATGATTAGGTAATATACAAATGACTGTATCTTTATTTCTATAACGCATAACACGTTGCATATGCTTATGATTATAACTATCAATATGAATATATAATCCTTCTATACATGATTGATCAATAAAATATCTTTGCATAGTAATCCCTCCTTTCGCTATTCTATCATAAATATGACAATAGAAAAAGAAAAAGTACCATTCTTTTGAATGATACTCAATCCTAATAAACTATGAATTGTTCATTTTTGAAATCAACAACAATAGCTTGACCTTTTTGAATCGTTCCTTTAATCAATGCTTTTGCAACTAATGTTTCAATATATCCTTGAATAAATCGTTTTAATGGTCTTGCTCCAAAAGTTGGATCAAATCCTTCTTTTGCAATTTGTTCTTTAGCATTTTGAGTGACTTCAATTGTTATTTTTTGTTCCTGTAAACGTTTTGAAAGTTGTCGTATAAATTTATCAATAATTTGATAAACAACAGAGTTATCTAACGAATTAAACATAACTGTTTCATCAATACGATTTAAAAATTCAGGTTTAAAATGTTGCTTTAATTCCATTTCCACTTCTTTTCTTGTTTCCTCATTATAACCTTGTAACAAATATTGAGAACCAATATTAGAAGTCATAATAATAATTGTATTCTTAAATGAAACAACATTTCCTTTAGAGTCAGTAATACGACCATCATCCAACACTTGCAACAAAATATTGAAAACTTCAGGATGAGCTTTTTCAATTTCATCCAATAAAACAATGCTATAAGGAGCACGTCTAACAGCTTCACTTAATTGTCCACCTTCTTCATATCCAACATAACCTGGAGGGGCACCTAATAAACGAGAAACACTGAATTTTTCCATATATTCACTCATGTCAATACGAACAATATTCTTTTCACTATCAAATAATTGTTCAGCCAAACTTTTAGCAACTTCTGTTTTTCCGACTCCTGTAGGACCTAAAAATAAGAATGAACCAATTGGTCTATTTTCATCATTGATTCCAGCTCTTGATCTTAAAATAGCATCACAAACCTTTTCTATTGCAAAATCTTGTCCTATAACTCTTTGTTTTAAAATATCATTTAAGTTCAAAAGTTTTTCTCTTTCAGATTCCATTAATTTATTCATTGGAATACCTGTCCATCTTGCAATGACTTCACTTACAGTATCAACAGAGACTTTTTCTTGTAACAAAGCATCTTCTGATTCCTTAGATTGAAAATCACTGATTTCCTGATTAATTTGTGGTAAAGTTTGATATTTAATACGAGAAGCTTCTTCTAAATTACCTTCAGTTTCATATTTATCTTTTAAAGCTTCTAACTTCACTTTTCTATCTTTTAATTCTTTAATATGATCTAAAGCTTTCTTTTCTTCTTTCCATTTATCACTTAAACCTGTCATTTTTTCATCAAGAGAAGCAATACGTCCTTTAATTTCATCTAAACGTTTTTCATTATCTTCATTTTTATCTTCTTTTTCAATAGAAATACGTTCCATTTCCAAACGATTTTTTTCTCTTGTAATTGTATCTAATTCTTCAGGCAAAGAATCAATTTCCATACGTACTGAAGCACATGCTTCATCAATCAAATCTATTGCTTTATCTGGTAAAAAACGATCAGTAATATATCTTTGTGACATATGAACAGCACCAACAATCGCTGCATCAGTAATTTGCACACCATGATGTGATTCAAAACTATCTTTTAAACCACGAAGGATTGCAATTGTATCATCTAGATCTGGTTCTACAACCTGTACCTTTTGAAAACGTCTTTCTAAAGCTGCATCTTTTTCAATATACAAACGATATTCATCTAAAGTTGTCGCTCCAATACAATGCAACTCACCACGAGCCAACATTGGCTTTAATAAATTCGCTGCATCCATCGCTCCATCAGTTTTACCAGCGCCAACCAATTGGTGAATCTCATCAATAAATAAAATAATATTCCCTTCAGCCTTTTTGATTTCATTCAAAACAGCTTTTAATCTTTCCTCAAATTCTCCTCGATATTTGGCACCAGCAACAAGTGCTCCTAAATCTAATTCATATAATGTTTTATTTTGCAAACTTGTAGGAACATCATTTTTAAAAATACGCCATGCTAACCCTTCAACGATTGCAGTTTTTCCAACACCAGGTTCACCTATTAAAATAGGATTATTTTTTGTTTTACGTGATAAGATTTGAACAACACGTCTAATTTCTTCATCACGACCAATCACTGGATCTAATTTTCCATCTTTGACATCTTGTATTAAGTCTCTACCATACTTTGTTAAAACTTCATATTGATTTTCAGGATTTGGATTATTGACCATATTCCCACCTCTCATTTCTTCTATAATTTTTTCTAATTCTTTTTTATTTAAATGAAATTGTTCTATCAATTCCTTAACCAGCGTTGTATTGACATCAAATAAAGCCATTAAAATATGTTCAACACTTAAATATTCATCTTTATACTTTGTCATAATATTTTGTGCTTTTATCAATAATTGATTCAAATCATAAGAAATACGTATCTGACTTTCATCAACATGATTTAATGTTGGCTTTTGTGATTGTTTACTTTTTAAATAAGCAATCATTGCATTGATATTCACATTCGCTTTTACAAACGAACGATATAATATGCCTTGAGAATTATCCAATAATGCCAATAAGACATCTTCAATATCTACAACTTGTCTTGATGATGACATGCACATTTGAAATGCCTTTTGTAATGCTTCTTGCATAGACGTTGTCCATTTTTCTATATTCATAACAATCACTCCTTTAGCACTCTTTATATCTAAGTGCTAAATATAGTATATCACCTTTTTTGGCACTGTCAACACCTAAGTGCTAAAAAGGTGAGAAAATTCTCACCTTGACTGTATAAATAATATATCTTGATCAACATCTACTGTAGCATAATCTTCATTCATTTGATTAGAGACACATAATGGATCATCTTTTTTCAACAAATAGTTATCTAATGGATAATGACATTCTTTTAATGTTACATAAGTTTCTTTATAAGCAAACAATGAAAAATATTTGTATCCATTTTTAAATATATGATGTATGCCTTTGTGCAGGAGAAATATTTTATTATATTCATCATAAATCGTTATTGAAATATCTTTATATTTTTGAAGCAAACATAAAACAGCCATAAAATGATCTAGTCTTTTATGTGTAACACCATATAAATCAATAGTATCATATCCCTTTTCAATAGCTACTTTTAATGCCAATGCAGTATCAGTATCATCTTTTATAGAAGAATATCTTTGAATTTGAAATTCATGAATTAAACTTTTATCTTCTAAAGAATCCAAATCCCCTATAACAAGGATGGGCTTTATATCCAAATCCAACAAGTGCTTAAGTCCTTGATCAACTGCAATATACTCAATTTGTCTATCATTTACATCTCCTACAAATATAGAACAATAAATACCTATCTTTTTCATTTTAAAGAATCAATAGCTTTCTTTCTA
This sequence comes from uncultured Erysipelotrichales bacterium, assembly GCA_910586805.1. Lineage (GTDB taxonomy): Bacteria > Bacillota_I > Bacilli_A > Erysipelotrichales > Coprobacillaceae > MGBC140090. Next base: position 11,950 of record CAJUJC010000013.1, read on the forward strand.
TCAGAAGCATTAAATACATAACTTCCTGCAACTAAAACATCCACACCTGCTTCTTTACACAATAGACCTGTTGAAGCATTAATTCCCCCATCAACTTCAATCATAAAATGATATTGAGATTTTAAAGAAGCTAATTGTTTAATTTTTTCAACGGCTAAGTCTTGAAATGACTGTCCTCCAAACCCTGGTTCAACACTCATCACCAATACCAAATCAATATCATTTAAATATTTTTCAATATCATGAACAGATGTTGCTGGTTTAATACTTATCCC
>CAJUJC010000013.1:12234-12498 GCA_910586805.1 uncultured Erysipelotrichales bacterium
ATTTTGTTTTTTGATATGTGTAATCAATTCTCTTGTTTTTGCTTCATCTTCCATTGCTTCAATATGAAATGTTATCAAATCAGCTCCAGATTTTATAAATTCATCAACATATTTTAAAGGATCACTAATCATTAAATGAACATCTAAATACATATCAGTAACGCGAGAAACATCTTTTAAAATACTATATCCAAATGAAATATTAGGAACAAAATGTCCATCCATAACATCATAATGAATCCAATCTGCTCCACAATCCTGAAT
>CAJUJC010000013.1:12508-27098 GCA_910586805.1 uncultured Erysipelotrichales bacterium
TGGATTGAATTTCTTTTCCTAATTCAGCAAAATTTGCTGATAAAACTGATGGTGCAACTTTAACCATATTTCTTCTCCTTTAATTCCTTTGCTTCTTTTAAAAACATCAAATAATGCTCATATCTTTCATTAGAAATCAAACCATCCTCAACAGCTCGTTTAATAGCACAATGCGGTTCACTATCATGTAAACATCCTCTAAAACGACATTGTGAAGATAATGTCTCAAAATCATGATAAGCCTTAGCCACATCCACTGGTTCCATCACAATTTCTAATGATGAAAACCCTGGTGTATCAGCAACCAATCCTTCATACATTTCAACAAGTTCAACATGTCTTGTTGTATGTTTTCCTCTTCCTAAAGATTTAGAGATTTGATTTGTTTCAATATTCAAATGAATATCTAAAGCATTTAATAAACTTGACTTACCAACACCACTTTGTCCAGTAACAACTGACACTTTTCCTTTAAACAATTGTTTGATATCTTCAACACCCTTATTTTCTTTAGAACTTAAATAACAAACACTATAACCAGCATCTTCATAAAGTTTCATTTCTTTTTTCATTTCTTCTTCATTTACTAAATCCATTTTAGAAATGCAAATAATAGGTTTAATATGCAAATGCTCAATCAACAACAAAAATCTATTCAACAATAAATAATTCATATCAGGCTCTTTTGCCGAAAAAACCAAAAGGGCCTGATCAACATTACAAATAGGAGGACGTACTAACTCATTCTTTCTTTGTTCTAATTTAAGAATATATCCTTCATTTTGATTTTCAATAGAAAATTCACAAAAATCACCAACAAGAGGCTTTTGTGCATTTTTACGAAATTTTCCTCTTGCCCGACATTGATAAACAATACCATCACTTTTTACATAATAAAATCCTGATAATGCTTTTATAATCTGTCCTTTTTTATTCATGTACTCTCCTTTATTATTCTGCAGGTTGTTGTGTAGAATTTCCTTCTTCAGGAGTAGAAGGTGTACCAGTTGGATTTTCAGGTACAACTGGATCATCAGGTTCAGTAGGAATTTCAGGTTTTTTATCATAATAATACAAAATAACCTCAGTTCCTTTTTTATCAACAACTGTAAATTCTTTTACTGATTGTTTCATAACAATATTAATTTTCATTGTTTCAATTTGAGAAGGTGTTGTTGGTGCAGGTAAAACTTCTAACTTAGGCTTAAATCCTAAGTCATTTAAAATACGTTGAGCCACAGATATATCTTGTCCATAAAGATTAGGAACAGTTTCACTATAACCCTTAGAAACAGTTAAAGTGATCACTTTTCCTTTTATATCTTCAGGATCCATTTTTTCTCCAGCATCAATAGATTGCTCTAATATAATACCTTTCTCTTCTTCACTTGTTTCTTCATCAATTTTGACTTTAAATCCTAGATTTGTTAATTCTTTTTCAATATCACTTGATTTTTTACCAACATAATCATTAAAAATAAAATACTTTCCTGATGATACTGTCAAGATGATTGTATCCCCTTTTTTTACAGCACTATTTTGCATAGGATCAGTTTTAATAACAATATCTTTTTCATATTCGTCACTTAATTCATAAACATAATTTTCATCAATTTTTAATCCTTTATCTTCTAAGAATACAATGGCCTGATCTAATTGCATACCTTCCACTTGTGGCATTCTAAAATTATTTACAGGTTTTAAAAACAAGAAATAAGCAGCTACACATATTGCAATAACGCCAATAGCAATACCAGAAATAAGTGCAATTTTCTTTTTATCTATTTTTTTCTTTCCTTGTTCTTCTTTCACTTCTTTTTCAACAGTGTATTTTTGTGTAAAGAAATCTTTATCTTCTGCAACGATTGTTGCTCCATTTTCCTCTTCACCATATTTGAAAACAAGCTTATCTTCATCAGTTTTTGACAAACAAGTATAAAGATCTTCAAACATTTCATTTGCATTTTGATAACGATCTTTAATATTTTTAGCAGTTGCTTTTATAATAATATTTTCTACTGATTGAGGAATTGAAGGATTAAATTCACGAACTGATGGAATATCATCCCTCATGTGTTTCAAAGCAATATTCACTGGTGATTCCCCATTAAAAGGAACACTTCCTCTTAACAGTTCATAAAGTACAATTCCTAAAGCATAAATATCACTTTGAATCGTTGCTTTTTCTCCTCGAGCAATTTCAGGAGCCAAATAATGCAATGAACCCATAATTGTATCAGTTTGTGTCACTTGCGAAAGTGATTGAATAGATGCAATACCAAAATCACCAATCTTGACAACCCCACTATCAGTCACCAAAATATTTTGTGGTTTCAAATCTCTATGAACAATCCCCATAGAATGAGCTTTGGCAGTAGCACTTGCAACCTGTTTCATAATATCAATAGCTTCAACATAGTGCAATGCACCTCTTTTATGAATCAATTCTTTTAATGTTTGTCCTGGAACATACTCCATAACAATATAATAATCATCGCCATCTTCACCAACATCATAAATTTCTATAATATTTTTATGTGTTAATGATGCAGCAGCACTTGCTTCACGATGAAAACGTGTGACATACACTGGATCACCTGTTAAAGATGAACGCATAATTTTAACAGCAACAGTTCTTTTTAAAATCAAATCATCAGCCAAATAAACATCAGCCATACCACCTTGTCCAATACTTTGTTTTAATACATATCGCCCTGCAATTATTTTATTCACCTGACTCATTATTCATTCACTCCTTTATTTTTCATTAAAATCAACCCTATATTATCCTTACCACCAAAGTGATTGGCTTCATTAATTAAACATTCTCCTATATCTTCCAACACATCATAACGATTCATCATCTCTATCATTTGATGGTTCGTTAATGAATTATACAACCCATCTGAACAAAGCATAATAATACCTTCATCAAACCCTTGAACATAATATGATATTTTCATCACATCACTGACACCCACTGCCTGTAATAAAATATTCTTTTGGGGATGATACATCGCTTCTTGTGGTGTAATTGTCCCTGAATCTACAAGTGCATTCACCAAAGTATCATCTTTGGTCAATTGTTTCAATTCTCCATGATTATAATAATAAGCACGTGAATCACCAACATGTGAAATATGCAAACGATTATTTTTCACAACAACAACAACAACAGTTGTTCCCATTCCTTGCATATCTTGGTTTTTCATACTTTGTTCTTTCACAACTGTGTTGGCATGATAAATAGCTTGACTCATCCACACCTGAATATCTTCATCACTATCAAGCTTATATGCATACTGATATTGATTAATGATGTCTTGACATGTTAAAGCGGAAGCCACTTCACCAGCATTATGTCCGCCCATGCCATCACATAAGACAGCAATACATTCATTGTCATTTTTTTGAAAGTACTGGACATAATCCTGATTAACTTCTCGTAAATTTCCAATATGAGTTTTAGCGATGATTTCCATTTGATTCACCAACTTTCTTTGCTCTTAACTGTCCACAAGCGCCATCTATATCTCGCCCATGTTCTTTTCTTTGAGTCACATTAATTTTTAATCTTAGTAATTCACTTTTAAATGCTGCAACATCACTTTGTTTCGATTGTTGATATCCATGTTCATCAACAGCATTATATGGAATTAAATTGACATACACATTTAAACCTCTTAAATAATGTGCTAATTGCCTTGCATGAATGAGTTCATCATTCACTCCTTTTAATAATATATATTCTATCGTCAAACGACGATTCGTTGCATTAATATAATCTTTCATAGCCTTTCTCAATTCATCCATAGGATATGTTTTATTGATAGGCATCAGTTCATTACGAATATTATCATGAGATGCATGAAGTGATATAGCAAGATTAATTTGTAATCCTTCCTTGGCAAATTTTTTCATTTGAGGAATCAAACCACAAGTTGATACAGTAATATGTCTTGCTCCAATTGCTAACCCTTTTGCATGATTAATAATATAAACAAAATTCATAACTTCATTATAATTATCAAAAGGCTCACCAGTTCCCATAATCACAACATGTGTGACTTTATCATGGGTATCATTCATCACTGTTAACACTTGATTAACCATCTCACCTGATGATAAATTCCTTTGTTTTTTTAAAAGTCCACTTGCACAAAAACGACATCCCATATTACATCCTAATTGACTTGTTACACACAAACTTCTTCCATAATCATGAACCATCAAAACAGATTCTATCAATCCTCCATCTTTTAATTCAAAAAGATATTTGATTGTTCCATCTCTAGATACCTGCTTTTCTTTTATCTTCAATAAATCAATATCATAATTTTCACTTAATTTCTTTCTTAAATCTAATGATAAATTATTCATTTCATGAAAAGAATAAACATTTTTACGATAAATCCATTCAAAAACTTGTGTTGCTCTAAATTTTTTCTCATTGATATCTAAAAACTCATCAACCAATTGTTCTTGTGTATAATCAAAAATCAACTTCATCTTAATACTCCTTCTTCAACAAACACATATAAAATCCATCACTATGATACTCATAAGGTAATATTGTCATTTCCTTAATCACTTTCATATCAGGATATTTTTCAATAAACCATTGTATTTGTTTTTCATTTTCTTTTTTATTAATTGTACAAGTACTATAAACCATAGAACCATCATTTTTTAATAATGCATATGCATTATCTAATAATTCTCTTTGAATTTCAATAATTTTATCCATAATTGATGAATTATGATACTTTATTTCAGGTTTTCTTGATAAAACACCTAATCCACTACAAGGTCCATCTAATAAAATCTTATCAAATGTTTCTCCATGATAGACATTCTTTAACTTTGTAGCATCATAACACTTGACATTCACAATCTCAATTCCTAGTCTTTCCATCAATCCATTCACCAAAAGAATTTTATGTTCATATAAATCATATGCATCTATTTTTCCCTGATTTTCCATAATCGCTGCTAAATGTGCAGTCTTTCCTCCAGGAGCACAACACATATCTAAAACATAATCATGTGGATGAGGATTTAAAAGTCTTGCAACCATTTGACTTGACTCATCTTGAATTGTCACAAGTCCATTTTTAAACTCATTGGTCCCTGCAATATTTCCTCCATGATAATACAAAGCGTCTTCACTTAACATTCCTTTTTCAAACAACTTATTCTCTAACAATTTTTCCCTTGTTGTTTTGATTGTATTCACTCTTGCTGTTTTATAAGGAATATCATTATTGGCATAACATATTTTCTTTGTTGTTTCTAAACCATATTGCTTTTCTAACATTTTTACCATCCATGAAGGATGACTTGTTTCAATAGAAAGTCTTTCTCTTTCTTCTAAATGATCTAAACTCCTAGAAGTTGATAAGGCATTTTTTAAGACCGCATTGATAAATTTTGAAGTTTTCATACCTTTTCTTTTTTTAGCTAATTGCACTGCTTCATTCACAATTGCATAATCAGGAATATGATCTAAAAAATAATGTTGATATAAACTCATTAATAAAAGTATTTTTTCAAAAGATTTTACTCGTGATTTTAAATGAGGTTCTAACATATATTCTAAATAGATTTGATTTTGAATGGTTCCATAAACAAGATGAGTGATTAAACTCTTACTTTCTTTTGTAAGAGAATGTGTTGAAAAAACATGATTCAATGTTAAATTCAAATAACTCTGTTCTTGTTTATATTTCATTAATATATCTATTGCTATTTCTCTATCCATTGTTCTATATTTGGGTATATGGATTAAAATCACATACCACAGTTACCTTTCCTTTTTGTTGTTTATTATAATAATCATTCATCACTTCTAATGCTTGATAGACTTCTTTTGTATTAATAAACTTTATCAAAATACGTTCTCTATAAATATCCTGCATTTTATAAATTCCACTCTTTGCAGGTCCTAGCACTATTCCTTGATGAATATGATTTTCTAAATATTCTTTTATATGTGTTGATGATTGATGTACCAATGATTCTCTCTTCGATTGAATAATAACACTCACCATATGGCAATAAGGAGGATATTTCCCTTTTTGGCGATATAACATTTCATTGTCATAAAATGATAAATAATCATGGTGAGCAGCAGCTTGAATAGCATAATGATCAGGATTATAAGTTTGAATAATGACTGTTCCTGTCTTTTTCCCTCTCCCACTTCTTCCTGAAACCTGACATAAGAGCTGGAATGTTCTTTCACTAGAACGAAAATCAGGAATATTTAAACTCATATCTGCATCCAAAACACCTACAAAAGTCACATTTTCAAAATCTAACCCCTTAGCAATCATTTGTGTTCCCAATAAAATATTACCTTCTTTATTCTTAAAACAATCTAATAATTTTAAATGTCCGTTTTTATTTCTTGTTGTATCTACATCATAACGAATAACTTTGGCTCCTTGAATTGTTTTCTCAATATCTTCTTCTATTTTTTGTGTACCAAATCCTATTGTCTTTAAACGTGTTCCTCTACAATCAGGACAAGAATGAGGAAAAGGTATTTGGTACTCACAATAATGACACTTCAATCTTTGTTCATCTTTATGATAAGTCAAAGTCACATCACAATGTGGACACTTTATAACCTCCCCACAATCCTGACATCTTACATAGGAAGCATAACCCCTTTTATTTAATAAAAGGATAACTTGTTCTCCTCTATCAATTGTTTCTTGTATCTTTTGTCTTAGTAAAGTAGAAAACATCGTATAGTTTCTTTTCTTCATTTCATCAACCATATCTACCAAAACAACTTCTGGTAATGGTTTTTTATTAATTCTTTTGTCTAATGTATATAAATCATAAACACCTTTCTTTGCACGTGAATAACTTTCTAAAGAAGGTGTTGCACTTCCTAAAACAACTCTTGCATGATGATTTTTTGCACGTATTTTAGCAATTTGTGAAGTCAAATAACGTGGTTTAGAATCTTGTTTATAACTTCCATCATGTTCTTCATCCAATATAATCAATCCGATATTTTCTAAAGGTGCAAAAATAGCTGATCTTGCTCCAACAACAATCTTGACTTCCTGACGCTTAATACGACGATACTCATCATATTTTTCTCCTTGTGATAAACGTGCATGAAGAATAGCCACCTGATCATCAAAACGTTGTTTAAAAATGTCTACCATCATTGGCGTTAACGAAATTTCAGGAACTAACATTATCACTGTTTTCCCTTGTTTTAATATCTTAGCTGTTAAAGCGAGATAAACCTCTGTCTTTCCTGAACCAGTCACACCATGTATTAAAGAAACACGTTCTTCTTTTTTCATAATACTATCAACAACACATTGTTGTTCTTGTGTTAAAACAACATGTTTTTCTTTTTGCAAAGAAGCAATACTTGGCTTTCTATATTGTTCTCTTTGTTGATACTCAACAAAACCTTGTTCAACAAGTTTATCAACAACCCCTTTACTAAAGGGAATATCTTTTAAAGCCAAAGAAGAGTGTTCCATTAAAAAATCAAGACATTCTTTTTGTTTTGCTGTTTTTGGTATTCCACCATGTAATACACAAACGATCGTTATCATTTTTATACCTGTTGCTTGATGACTACTTGGTTTAAGTTGAGTTGGCAACATAGCTTGTAAACATGAAATGCGTGGTGATAATGTGAGTTTTGATAATTGTATAGCAAGTTGTTGTAATTCTTCATTGAAAAGTGGTTCTTCATCAATGATACTTTCTATATACTGATAACGAAATCCTGATTGTTGCTCTAATTGTTCCTTTGTTAAGGATGTTTCTTCAATAGATTCAACATATCCAATCAATCGTTGTTTATTAAACATAATTGATACACGTATACCTACCAATAATTGTTTATCATAAAGATAATCAAATGTTGTATCTAATGAATGAACAGGATGCTCAATCAAAACTTTCACAATATACATAAACTCACCACCTTATTTCAATATAATATCATAAATTTAAACAAAGTGATAGAAAAAGGAATGATTACATCTTATTTCATAATATAAACATAACATGAGTCATGACAATTAAAAAAGTCCATGCATACATGAACTCTTCTATACTAAATATTTTCTAAAATAATTTGAGCAATCTTTTCCTTAGCAATCAAAACATCATCATTAACAACAACATATTTATATTCATCTTTTGTTGCGATTTCTTTACTTGCTTTATTCAAACGTTCTCTTACAACTTCTTCAGCTTCAGTACGTCTTCCCCTAATACGACGTTCTAACTCCTCAAATGATGGTGGTACTAAAAATATAGTTAATGCTTCTGGACGTTTTGCCATAACTTGTAAAGCTCCTTGAACTTCAATTTCCAAAACAACATTCTTACCTTCACTCAATAATTGTTCAACATAAAATTGAGGTGTTCCATAATAGTTACCAACAAATTTCGCATATTCCAATAGTTCACCTTTATTGATTTTATCTTCGAACTCACTTTCTTCCACAAAGAAATAATCAATACCTTCTCTTTCGGCTGGTCTTGGTTTTCTTGTCGTCATAGAAATAGAATAAGCCAAATTCAATGATTCATCTTTAAACAACTCTTCTCTTACAGTTCCTTTTCCTACACCACTAGGACCACTTAAAATAATCAATAACCCCTTTTTCACTCTCTCCACCATCCTTTTTAATAAACATATGTTACATGAACAAAACATTAATGTCAATTCTTTTTGAAATATGTTATACTATTTAGCGGGTGATAAATATGGCAAACGATGGAATAATGATGTCACGTGTATTACATCAATTAAAACATCAAATAAATACAGGTAGAATCAATAAAATCTACCAAATATCTCAATACGAATTATTAATGACAATACGTTGTCATTCTCAAAATCATAAACTCTTGATTTCAATACATCCTAATTATGCAAGAGTTCAACTCACAACTCTTTCATACCCTACTCCACAAACTCCAAATGCCTTAACAATGCTTTTAAGAAAACATTTAGAAGGTGCATATATTGAAAATATCGAACAAGTAGGTCTAGATCGTATTTATGATTTTTCAATTGTAGGTACAAATGAATTTAAAGATCAAGTGAAACTTCATATGTATATAGAAATCATGGGTAAAAATTCAAATGTGATTGTAACATACGAAGACAATAAAATCATAGATTGTTTAAAAAGAGTATCTCCAGCAATGAGTAAAAAACGTATTCTTCAACCTGGTGCAATATACTCTCTTCCACCTATGGTTAATAAAATCAATCCGTTTACAACTCATGTTGAATATACTGATAATTTAACAAAAACCTATCAGGGATTTTCTCCTGAACTTTCAAGAGAAGTTTTATATAGAATAGATCATAATGAAAAATGGGATGATATTATAAAACAAATCAAAGAAAGCAATTCTTTGTATCTTCATAAGTATGATGATAAAGAATACTTCCATATCATTCCATTAACTCATTTACAATGTGATTATGTTGAATATCCATTATTTGATGGTTTTGATAAACACTTTGATTTAATAGATCAAAAAGATAGAATTAAACAACAAACATCTGATTTAAACAAATATATTCATAATGAATATCAAAAAAATATGACAAAACTCAATAAATTAGAACAAACATTATTTGATTCTCAAAACAGTGATGAATATCGTATTAAAGGAGATTTATTATTTGCAAACTTACATCTCATTAAAAAAGGACAAAAAGAGATAACTGTTGATAATTATTATGATAATACAAAAATAACTATTGAATTAGATGAAAGATATGATGGAAAAACAAACGCAAAGAAATATTATACAAAATATCAAAAAGCAAAAAACTCTTTACAGCATTTAAATGAACAAATCAAAATCACTAAAGAAGAAATTCAATATTTTGATACATTAATAAGTCTCATGGAAAATGCCTCATATTATGATGCATTGGAAATGAAAGAAGAATTAGAAGATTTAGGTTATTTAAAAAAGAAGAAAAGTAAACAAAAAACAAAAAAGAAAAATAAGTTCCATATAGAAACTTATCTCACAAAAGACAATATAACAATTTATGTGGGGAAAAACAATTTACAAAATGATTATTTAACATTTAAAATGGCTTCCCGCTTTGACACTTGGTTTCATGTCAAAGATATGCCAGGAAGCCATATTGTTGTGCATAGTGAACATTTAGACGAATATACAATACGTTTGGCAAGTCGAATGGCTGCTTACTTTTCTAAAGGAAAACATAGTTCTTCAGTTCCAGTGAATTATACACTTATTAAAACTTTAAAGAAACCCCATAGCAGTAAGCCTGGAAAAGTCATTTTAGACCATTACCAAACGATTTATATTGATCCTGATGATACATTCTTTAACGAAATTAGTAAAATTGATTACATGGAACGTTCATAAAAGTTTGTTCATATTGAGGATAAAAAACTGGATAGTTTACACAACGATTGACACGTCTGCATTCGATTGGACAAATAACTGGTTGTGGTACTGGTGTAATTTGGTTTGTAATACAAACACGTTTTGGGGCAACTAAAGGTTGTGGTCTTGGACAACCATTGATTCCACAACCACAAGTTTGACCTTGAGCCATGTTTTGATAGTTTTGAGTCATGCCTTGACAACTTTGATTCATGTTTGTGTTATGAGCTTGACATCCACAAGATTGATTAAACATTGATATCCCTCCTTCACTTTATACTATGATATAGAAAGTGAAATGTACGGGCGAATGAAAGGAGTCTATATGAAATTAATACCTTGGAATTGTTTTAACGAAATTGAAGCATATACAACAACATCCTATAAACAAGAACGTATTTTAGATATGAGTTATAACAATTCTTTACCTTATGATACAGTCTTAGAAAATAGACAATTATTAGCAAAACAATTAAATACAGATTTGACACATATGGTTGCAACATTTCAACAACATACAACACATTTTATACAAGTCAGTTCACAAGATGGTGGTAGAGGTATGTTGAATCGTGATGATGCTTTTATAGGTTATGATGCTATGTATACAAAGGATAAAGATTTATGGTTATGGACTTTTCATGCTGATTGTTGTCCTGTATTACTTTATTGTCGTGATCAAAAAATTATTGCAGCTATTCATTCAGGCTGGAAAGGAACAGTAGGAGAAATTGTAGGAAAAGTAGCAAAGCATTTGATTGATAAAGAAAATTGTCATCCCCATTTTCTTTATGCTTATATTGGTCCTTCTATTAACAAGGAAAACTTTGAAGCCAAAGATGATATTATTGATTTGGTAAAACAAATGTCTTTTGATACATCTTCTTTTTATACAAAAAAAGAAAATGACGCATATTTATTAGATAGTAAAGGTCTTATCAATCAACAATTGCTTGAATTAGGTGTTCCTCAAAATAACATTACGATTTCACCTTATTGTACAATTGAAAATAAAGAACTCTTTTTCTCATACAGAAGAGATAAAAGTCCTCATAGAAATATAACCCTCATACGTTTAAAAAGTCATAGTGAATAAATATTCATTATGACCTTTTTTATACTTACAAATCATTTTCTTTATCTAATAACATTTTCATTATACATGGAATATATTCAATAACACGAGAAGCAATGACTGTATAATCTTGTTTTGCTATTTCATCACCACAAATCCCATGAATATAAACACCTAACAAAGATGCATCCATAGCATTATATCCTTGACCTAAAAGACTTGTTATGATTCCTGCCAAAACATCACCCATACCACCAGTTGACATAGCTTTATTTCCTGCAAGTATTCGATAAGAATATTTTCCATTCGTAACCATTGTATAAGGTCCTTTTAAAACCAATACAACATTCCATTGTTTTGCAAATGAAGAAGCTATTGATAATAAGTCATCATTTTTTTCAAATGGACATAGTCTTTGAAACTCACCTAAATGAGGAGTTAATACAATTGTTCTTTTTTGTTTTTTTAATAAATCTAACTGAGAAGATAAAATTGTTAGAGCATCACCATCAATAACCAAAGGTTGTAAAGATAATGACATCACATCTGCAACATAACGATAGGCATCCAAGCTTAACCCAAGCCCACTTCCTATAAGGAGTGCATCATATGTGTTCAAATCTTGTTTTTGAAATATAGGTGGTCTTAAAGATGTTGTTGCTTCTGGGCAAAAGGAAGTTAAATTATTAATAACCTCTTCACACGTTATTGCTGTAACAACACCACTGCCACTATAAACAGCACTCTTTGTACTCAATAATGAAGCCCCCTTATAATCCAAACATCCTGTTATCATCCCAACACGACCATAACATCCCTTATGTCCATCAAACATTCTTTCTTTCATTAGTGAAGATGCATATTTAAAATCAACAAGTTGATATAAGCCAGCCTCTTGAGAAACATCTTGAACATCTAATTGTTCTAAAATCACTTTTCCAGTAAAGGAAACACTATCAGGATTTAAAAAGCCATTTTTTATAGCACTTAATGTTATTGTATGCGTTGCACAAACAACACTTTGATAAGGTCTACCACTATTACAATCTAATCCTGTTGGTATATCTACAGCAATAATATCCTGATCATATAATTGATTCACTTCTTCTATGATAGATTGATAAATTCCTCTTGGTGAATTCTTTAAACCAAATCCAAACATAGCATCAACAATAACATCACAATATTTCATTTGACAAATAGCATTATCTATATTCATATCCTCAATCAAATCAATTTGTATATTATTTTCATAACATAATTCTAAATAATATTGATTTGCCTGAGATCTTTTTTTATCTTCAAATATATAAATCAAAACATCTTTATTCATTTGATGAAGTTTTAAAGCAAGTGATAGTCCGTCAGCTCCATTATTTCCAGGACCACACAACAAAACAATATGATTGTATTTTTCCATGTGTTTGGATAAACAATCACTAGCCTTATCCACTAACTCTTCTATTGAATATCCTAATTCTAACAAACATTGATCATATTTTTTCATTAATGTTTGACTACCTACATACATATAAAAACACCCCTTTAATCATATTATAACTTAAATAAAGACAAAAGAAAAACTGTAATGAATATTTCATCACAGTTTCATGTATTTACTAATATCTTATAGCACAGCTAAATCCACTCGCACTTGTATAACTTACTGTTTTCCCACTTGATGGAGCATGGATAACTCTTCCTCCACCAACATAAATTCCAACATGTCCAGGACGCCATACAATATCACCAGGTTTTGCTTTTGAAATAGAAATTCTTGTACCTGCATTCTTTTGTGCACTAGATGTACGTGGAATGCTCTTTCCATTCTTTTTATATACCCATTGTGTGAACCCTGAGCAGTCGAATGAACTTGGTCCAGTTGCACCCCATCTATATGGAGTTCCTAATTTAGATTTTGCTGTTGCAATAATTCCAGCTCCATTTTTAATTTCTGGATCATAAACTTCTACTTTTAATGTTTTCTTAGTTGTATTACCAGCTTTATCTTTAACAGTATATGTAATTGTATATTTTCCTGTTTTCTTTGTATTCACTGATCCACTAATTTTAACTTGAGATTTTAGATTTCCATCTTTCACATCTTGAGCACTCTTAATGTAATCCTTTAAGTTAATCTTTCCACCCTTTTTCACTTCAACTCTTGATTTTGTTAAAGATAATTGAGGTGCACTTAAATCAGCAACATTAACATTAAATTCTTTTTTTGTACTATTTCCTGATGAGTCAGTAGCAGTTAATACAATTTTAGAAGAACCTATTTTCTTTGTATCAACTTTACCTTCAATTTTAACATCAGTCACTTTTTCATCAAAGTTATCTGTAATTGTAACAAATTTCTTATAATCAAAGTGTGAACCATAATCAACATTTAAAGTATTGCTCTTAGCTGTAATCTTAGGAGCAGATGTGTCTGAAACATAAAACTCATATGTTTCAGTAGCCGTATTTCCAACATTGTCAGTAACACTTAATTCAATTGTTTGAGAACCCATTTTTTTAGTATTCAATTTTTTGTTTGATTCAATGAATGCTGTTACATCTCCATCTACATTATCAGTAGCCTTAATATATTTTTTAATATCATTGCTTCCATTTACTTCAACATCAATAACATATCCATTACTTTTTGCAACTGTTGCAAATTGAGGAGCTGTTCTATCAACAACTTCTACTTCTACAGTTTTTGTTGTTGTATTTGAAAACATATCTGTTGCACTCACTTCTACGTTATAAGTTCCTAATTGATAAGCATCATATGACTTCGCATCAATTTTAACATCAATGGCATCTTGAGAATCACGATTATCAGAAATAGTAAATACGCTTTTATCAAGTTTAGTTCCATAAAGAACTTCTACTTTATTTGATTCAATAACTGGAGCTTCTTTATCAACTGCAGCATACCCTACTAAAGCAAAAGTAGAAATACACAACATAGGAATAAACATTGCTTTACGTTTTAGAACTTGCTCTTGCAAATTTTCTAATAAATCAGTTTTCATACTACTATTCATTCGTTTCCTCCTTTCAATAATATACCCACTAGCATAATAT
>CAJUJC010000014.1 GCA_910586805.1 uncultured Erysipelotrichales bacterium
TCTAAATACTCATCTTTGGTTCCATATTTTGTACGAATTGTTCCTTGTTGATAAAATTCACCTAAATCATAAATATCATAAACACCATAACCTACATCATTGATTCCACCAATGCCTTTAAATGCTGGTGGCATCCAAACTGCACTTATCCCTATACTTTTAAGATGTGAGGCATCTTCTTTTAACCTTTTCCATAAATGAGGTTCATTAGATAAATACCATTCAAAATACTGCATCATGACTCCATTCATCTTTTTTACCTCCAATGCACTCATTATAACCTATTTTTGTAAAAAGAAAAAGGAACTCTTTGTCCCTATTTCATCAATTCATCAATGATACTTATCATTTCATCAATTTTTTTATCAGCATCATCATTATTAATAGCATCATGAACACAATGCTTCATATGAGCTCCGATAATTTCTTTATTTACTTTTTTTAATAATGATTGTGCTGCAAGCAATTGATAAGAAATATCTACACAATAACGATCATCCTCTACCATTTTAATAATTCCATCTACTTGTCCTCTTGCTGTTTTTAATAAACGCATGACTTTTGTTTTATCTGCCTTCATTATGTAATATCCTTTACTGTATATCCTGCTTGTTCTACTGCTGATTTTAAAGTTCCATCACTTACATCTTGACTTAATTCAATATAAGCACAATTATTTTTTAAATCCACTGTTGCCTTTACACCGTCAATATCATTTAATGCCTTATCAACATGTTTTTGACAATTCATACACATCATACCTTCAATACTTATTGTTTTCTTCATTTTCTTTACCTCAACTTCCTTCTTCATATTTAATTTTGTTTTAAAAAATCTTAATCTTAAGGCATTACTTACAACAAACACAGAACTTAAACTCATAGCAGCAGCCCCAAACATAGGGTCTAACAACCATCCTAATGTTGGATAAAATAAACCAGTTGCAATAGGTATTCCTATTACATTATAAAAGAAAGCCCAGAATAAATTTTCTTTAATATTCTTAATCACTGCATGACTCAACTCAATAGAAGCAACAACATCCATTAAATCATTTTTCATTAAAACCAAATCAGCTGAATCCATTGCAATGTCTGTTCCTGATGTCATAGCTATACCTACATCAGCTCTCATTAAAGCAGGCGCATCATTAATCCCATCACCAACCATAATCACCTTATGACCAGCCTCTTGTAAACTTTTAATGTGCTTTTCTTTATCCTGTGGTAAAACCTCTGCAATTGTTTGTACTCCTAATTGATTTCCTATTGTTTTAGCAGTTAAAGCATTATCGCCTGTTAACATATAAATAGACAAACCAAGATGATGAAGTTGTTCGATTGCACTTTGACTTGTTTCTTTCAATACATCACTCACAACAATCATTCCAATAATTTTTCCATCATAGGCATAATACAAAGGTGTTTTTCCAACATTAGCAAAATCTTCTGATTGATTTATAACCAAAGATAAATCAATATGAAAATTCTCCATTAAACGTTTATTACCTGACAATATTTGTTTGTTTTGGTAGACACCATTTAATCCTTGTCCTGATATCATTTCAAAACTTTCTAATTCACCAATATCAATACCTTTTTCTTTAATGTATTGAATAATTGCTTTTGCAAGTGGGTGTTGTGAAGCATTTTCAATAACCCCTGCATATACTAATAATTCATCTTGACTTATACCTATGGAAACAATGTCTGTAACTTGTGGCTTACCTTGTGTAATTGTTCCTGTTTTATCCAATACAATTGTATCAGCTTTTGATAATAATTCCAAGTTTTCTGCTGATTTTATTAAGATACCAAGTTGAGCCCCTTTTCCAGTTCCAACCATAATCGCTGTTGGAGTGGCTAATCCTAAGGCACATGGACAAGAAATAACAAGGACAGCAATAGCACAAGTCAATGCAAAATGAAAACTTTCCCCTAATAACAACCATGCTATAAAAGTCACTAATGATATAACAATAACTGTTGGCACAAAAACACCACTGATTTGATCTGCCAGTTTAGCAATTGGAGCTTTAGAAGAGCTTGCATCCTCAACCAATTGAATGATTTGTGATAAAACAGTATCCTGATTAATATGAGTCACACGAACATGAAGATAACCCTCAACATTAATTGTTGCTCCTATAACTTGATCTCCAACACCTTTATCAACAGGTAAACTTTCTCCAGTAATCATAGATTCATCTATGGAAGATTGCCCTTTAATAACAATTCCATCCAAAGGAATACTTTGTCCTGATTTAACAATAACAATATCATCAATTTGAACATCATCAATTTGAACAATCATTTCTTCTCCATCACGTAAAACAGTTGCTGTTGAAGGTAATAAGTTCATTAACTTTTCTATTGCTTCAGATGTTTTTTTCTTTGAATGTGATTCCAAATACTTACCTAAAGAAATCAGTGTTAAAATCATACCCGCTGATTCAAAATATAATTGCATCATATAATGATGAGCTTGCATGAGATTTCCATGTCCTAGTTCATATCCCATCATAAATATCGCATAAATACTATAAATAGCAGCTGATGATGAACCTATTGCTATAAGTGTATCCATATTTGGACTTTTATTCCATAAAGACTTAAATCCTCTTTGAAAATAACCTCTATTAAAATACATAATAGGCAATGTTAAAAATAATTGTGTTAATGCAAATATCATAACATTTTCTTCACCTAATAAAAAACCAGGCAATGGGGCATCCATCATATGTCCCATAGATATATAAAATAATGGAATTAAAAATACAAATGATAAAACCAAAGACTTCTTTTTATCATCCTGTTCTTCAACCTTTATATCTTGTTTCTCCAACATAGCTTTATATCCAGCTTTTTCAACAGTATTCATAATCAAAGAATCATTGACTCTATTTTCATCATATTCAACAACCATTGAATGACTTAACAAATTGACATTGACTTCACAAACACCATCAACCTGTCTAACAGCTTTATCTATGTGAGCACTACATGCACTACAACTCATACCAATAATATCATATTTTTGCTTCATATAACCTCCACACCCCCCTTATAGGGTATTCTCATTATATGTATTTTTTTTGACTTGTCAAATAAAAAGCATTTATTTATAACTAAAAATATTTCATTGTTACATCAAACTTAATAATATTATAAATTTTAACCCATATAACTATATAATCTTAATAAGATTTCATTTCAATAAGTAAGCGACATAAATCATCTATTGTTTCAACAATATAATCACAATGATAGTCCTCAAATTCTTTTTGATTTCCATATCCATACAAAACACCAATACAAGGAATATGATGTGTATGCGCACCTATAATATCATGCATTCTATCACCAACCATAATACATTCATTTGTTTCTAATCTTTCCTGATTTAAACAAAACGCAATAACATCAGCCTTTTTCTTCCTTGTGCCATCAAGCTCACTTCCATATATACCAAGAAAATAAGAATCCAACTGAAAATACTCTAAAATTTCCTTTGCAAAAACAATGGGTTTACTTGTACATACATAAAGATGAAAATCATTATCTTGAAGCTTTTGTAAACATTCTTCTATACCCTTATAAACTTTATTTTCAAATTTCCCTTGTCTATTGAAATATTCTCTAAACTTTTCAACAGCTTTCCAACTTGTCTCTTCATCCATACCATAATACTTTTGATAAGATTCATCTAATGGTGGTCCTATAAATGGTTTTAACATTTCTAATTCAGGTGGTTCAATGTTTTGAGATTTCAATCCATACGCAACTGCACTACATATTCCTATAAAAGGATCTGTAAGTGTTCCATCTAAATCAAATAGAATATTTTTCATTACTCACTAACCTCTTCTTTATTCAAGTTACCTGCCTCAGTTTGAATTGTTTCTCCTGCCATCAATAAATCAATATACTCCCTTGCCTTATCAATTGAAGTTGAATAAGGAATAACAACTGATGCTTCAACACCGCCAGAAGAATAACATGGTTTCATAGCAGGATCACCTATAATTTGATAGGTTTGAATATCCCAAGAAGGCATTTGTGTTAACTGCATTTGTACTAAGGCATTAATATCAGTAGATGAAAAGTTTGTCTCAACACTTTGACTAATCGTATCCAATACTGATGAAAATGATGTTAAAATAGCTGGAGAACATATTTTATCTATAATAGCTGCAATCATTCTTTGCTGGTTTCTTCCTCTTGCAAAGTCTCCATCAACAAATGACTTTCTTTCTCTTACAAAGGCAAGTGCTTGTTTTGCATTTAAGGTATTTTCTCCCTCTTCTATATTATATTTTCCTATTCTTGTTGTAAAACTTGAAGGTGAATAAACTGTGATTCCACCTAAAGCATCAACAATATTTATAAATGAAGTAAAATTCATTCTTACATAATAGTTAATGTCTTCACTCAACATATCTTCTAAAGTATCAATACTTTCTTGTAAACCATAAATTCCAGCATGTGTAAATTTATCATACTGACCATTTCTATTCAATGGATAATATGTATCTCTTGGTATACTTATTAATAACACCTGATGTGTTAGAGGATTGATAGCGGCCAACATATTCACATCACTTCTTGAAATTGTTGTAATTTCCCCATACATATCATTTCCACTTATAAAAACAAGAAATGGTTTATTTAACACATCAACACTTTTCGCATTGACTGAATCTTCATCTTTGATAATTTGATAGATAACTCTTGTATCGTCACTAAAGCTTTCTTTTTCTTGTTCAATCAAATGACGAAAGGCTTCATCTAAAATAATTCCATCAACTTTTTTTGAATATAAAGAATCGACTAACTCTTTAAAATCTTTACAATCTACAAACTCAATATCTCCAATGTTTTTTGTAATATCATTTGTAGCATATTTCATTGTTGTTGTGTCAATAGAAGAAATATACCCTAAAGAATGTTGAGGTAATTGATGATCATTTCTAATTGAAGAATCTTCTAAAACAATAATAGAAATAGCTCTTTTTTGAAAAACTTCATCAGTTAATAAATCAACAACTTCTCCCATTTTATAAACATAGGTAGATCCAACTATACATACAACACTTAATAAAACACTCATGATTTGTGTTATAATAGAGCGTTTGCTTTTTTGTTTTTTATAAAAGATTAAAAAATATTCACCTATACTTAACAAACATAAAACAATAGCTAAAATAATTATATAATTCATGGGTATAAAATGAATTGTATATAACATATAGATGAACACTATTGATGCTATAATTTGTAATAAATACACACCTATATTCACTGATTTTTCTAATTGCGTTTTCATTTTAAATCACTCCCTTTATTAATTAAGAGTATCATAATTTGATAAATGACGCAAAACAATGTTATCATTATTTATCTATTATCGTCGAATAATTTTATTTTATAACAAAAAAAGAGCCAAATTTTAATCATGACTCTTTCCAGTTGCATAATCAATAGTAATATCAGGTTGAACATTATAAACATAAACATGAAAACTTATATCTGTTCCTTTGTCTTCTACTGACATAGCTTCTATAAAAACACCACTTGCAAGAAGATGATTATCTTCAAAAAATGGAGTTACACGATATAAAACATGATTATTTGTTTCCTTTACATAATCAGCAACCATATTTTCAAATGGTAACATTCCTTCAACATTCATATAACGTGTTCCTGTTATTAAATTTCTTTTATTTGCATTCTCCCCTGTTAATTGATACCCTATCAAATGACAACGATTATACAAATATTTTCCATCTATATTTTTATATTTTACAGTGTGCCACCCTGTTGGTTTGACACTACCAATAGACCCTCTTTCTTCTATTGGCATGATATCCTGACCAATATTCGCAAAAGCAACACCACATCTTCCAAGCTCATCTAATTCACTATACTCTTCAAAAGATTCTCTCGTTAAATCTTTTTCATTAAAATAAGGCTTATTATCATTAATCACTATATAAGGAGCTCCTTGATATGTAGGAATTTGAGAAAAATCCTCAATCCTATAACTGGTTGTATCCTTTTCATTATGATTCATTAGTTCAGGTATCAACATAGCACATAAAACAATAATCAAATATATTGACTTATTCATTAAACTCTTTTTCTTTTTCATCTTTTTTTACATATCTTTCTCTTAATATTTTCTCATGTGAGTTCCCTTTGAATTCAATATGATCTAACATTTTCCATTCACTTAAATCAACATCAAAATACATATCAGCAGGATACTTTCTATTCCAATAATAAATAATCAATTCATCAATTTTATATAAATAAGGTTTTATATCTACATTTTCAACAAAACAATAATCATCTGATTTTTTTAAGAAATCATTATCTACAATTCCCTCTTTTTGAAATAAAGATGAAGAATATTCATTCATCCAAACATGTCCATTTGTAAGGGTTAAAACATCTTTGATTAAAAGATAATCTTGACTTAATCTTCTTTTGTTAAAAAACATTCCCATTCTATCATCCACACAAACAATAACTTTCATCGTTTTCTCCTTTAAAAAGCATACAATTCCTTTAAGAGTCGTGTCATTCCTTTATAATCATCAATATGATGAATAATATAATCAATTTGACTTTGTGAATATTCATAAACATCATCCAAACAAACTCCATATCTTGATTGTAAGAGATTTGCACACACATATCTATCTTTTGTGAGACTCTCTATTTCATGTCCATATTGAGGAAAATGTTCTTGATAAAAAAACTTATTGTCTTCACAAGTTTTTTGATATGACAAAGCACTATAATGATATTCTTTCACTGCAAAGCATTCTTTAAAAATATCAACAATATGAGCATATGTTAATTCATCCAACTGTCTTAATTTTTGATAAAATATCATAAACATATATTCATAATAATATGATAATTGATAAGATTTTTTCATTTTATAAAAACAACTCCTTGCCTCTTTGGCATTCATATTCTTTATCATATTATATCCTCTTTTCAAATCATAAACAGACATATTTTTAAGAATATCAATATCTATATTTGTTTTATAATGAATATTTTTTATCAATTCATCTTTTCTTTGTCGTTCTTTTTTTACACAGTCGACTAATTGTTTTTGATATTTTTTGGTTAATACATCAAACATATTCTCACCTACTTTCACCTATTGTCATTATATAGCACAATACACTTTTATGCAATAAGCAAACTATATTAAAATGCCTTGACAATGATCTATTTCATGCTGGATGATTTGGGCTGTCAATGATGAAAAAGTTTTAATCTTAACTTTAAAATTCTTATCTTGATATTTGACTTTCACTTTTTCATATCTTTGAGTAGGCTTCGTTCCTTGATGTGATAAACACCCTTCTTCACAAAAATATAAAGCTCCTGATGTTTTGATAATTTGAGGATTATACATTAAAATAATGTCTTGTGCATCTTTTACCACAATAATATTTTTTAAAACACCTATCATATTTGCTGCCATTCCTACACATCGATATTCATTTGCTTTTAAAGTGTCTAATAAATCTATACCAACTTGTTGATCCTCAATTGTTGCGTGAGAAGATACTTGGCTTAATATAAATTGATCACTTATGATTTCTTTTATCATTTTCAAACACCCCCTTATTAATATATCATAATCCAATCATATTTGATAGACTATTGAAATTGATGTTATGAATGAGAAAAAAACAAATCAAAAAAACAAAAATCGTCATCAATGATTAGTAACGATCCTTAGATAATTCTTTAAATTCTTAATTCATAAGCCAAGTATAATTTTTATGACAATCAATAATATAATCAACGTAAGCTGTATCATCTTTTATTTGGTAAAGAACAATATATCATTTTTGAATAAGCATTTTGTGATATTTATTTGGTGTGATATATGGTTCATTAAAGAAAGGGAAACGTTGTGGAAATTGACTAAGAGAAAGTAAGGCATCCACCATTTCTTTTTTTCTTTGATTTTGCAGCTTCCTTATTCACTTGAGCCATAAAACGAATGTGTGAAGCAAGCAACCTTCTTGCTCTATCTGAAATAATAACTTTATAGTACCTGTTTTCACTCATATTCCATACCTTATCAATTACACCATCAAGATAGTCATCAAGTTCATCAAGTGTACAACCCATATTGCCAGCTATTCGATCTTCCTCTACAGCTAAAAGGTCTTCACGTACTTTTAACATTTGTTCTCTGCGTTTAAATGTATCAATATCCATAACAACCAAATCACCTTCACCATTTTTAGTAAGGAAAATGGGTTCTCCAGTTTTTCTACACATATCAACAATTTCTTTGTAATTTTGTCGTATCGTAGCAGATGGACGAATACTCATAAACAGACCTCTTTGTTTTAATATAGTATAATTCTATCTATATTATGCCCCTACAAGAATAGAAACCATAATTGAATCTTATAAACTAATCCCCCCCTCCCATATCAAAATTTTGTTGTTGTACATATTTTTAATACTGTATTGCTTGTTTAAAATCAATAAAATTATTTAAAACCAGACTTTTTAAGAAACACTCTCATAGATTCTTAGCAAAATATTGATACTTCTAGTTAGGTTTATTGAGTCGTTAATGTCCCAAATATATTTAACCCTTAGTTCATTTTTTCGGTTAAAAGTTAACAATAAATAAATAGAATTAATTATAATCATTTATTATAATAAGATTATAAAATAAACGAGGTGATATATTTATGAAAATAAATGAAATAATTCATAAAAAAAGATTAGAACAAGGACTTACTCAAGAACAAATAGCAAATTCTTTAGGAGTATCTATACCTGCTGTAAATAAATGGGAAAAAGGAAAGAGTTATCCAGATATTACATTGTTACCTCCTTTGGCAAGATTGTTAAATACTGATTTAAATACTTTACTATCATTTCAAGAAGATTTATCTGAAAAAGAAGTTGCATTAATGATAAATAAAGTTTCTGAAATATTTGAAAAGCAAGGATATGAAGCTGGTTATGAAAAGGCAATCCATAAAATTAAAGAGTTTCCAAATTGTAATTTATTGATTGTGAATATGGCAACATTATTAGATGGTGGATTGATTTTATATGGAAAAGACATAAATAAAGATGATTACGAAGAAGTTATTGTATCTTTATATGAAAAAGTGGCAAAAAGTAATGATATGAATTTAAGAGAACAAGCTCAAAGCCAACTTATTCATAGATTGATGCAAAATAATAATTATGATAAAGCTCAAGAGATTTTAGATACTTTTTCAGCAGAGCGATTTGTTGATAAAAAACAAATTCAAGCAAATTTATATATCGCTAAAGGAGAATTGGATAAAGCAGCAAAACTTATAGAAGAGAAACTTCTTTCTACCACAAATAATCTTCATACTTCTTTGATGACATTAATGGAAATTGCAATTCAAGAAGATAGAATAGATGATGGAAATTATATAGCTGATGTTGATAAGAAAGTAGCTCAACTATTTGATTTATGGGAATATAATCAATATGTAGCACATTATCAATTATATGAGTCATTAGGCAATAATGCAGAAAGAATTCAATTACTTTTGCCAATGTTAAAATCATTAACTAAAAAATGGGATATTCATAAATCTCCATTGTATCGTCATATTCAAAAAAAAGAAATTGGTAAGAAAATGGGTCCAAATCTTCAAAAGGCAATTATTCAATCAATAGATAGCAATGAAGAGAT
The DNA here is from genome assembly GCA_910586805.1 of uncultured Erysipelotrichales bacterium. Lineage (GTDB taxonomy): Bacteria > Bacillota_I > Bacilli_A > Erysipelotrichales > Coprobacillaceae > MGBC140090. The sequence continues at coordinate 9,736 of CAJUJC010000014.1, forward strand.
GACATATTTAAAAGATGATTCTGAAATTAAAGATTTGATGAAACAATTGAATATTGAATGAATAAATTTGTTTATATTGACATAATAATAGTAACATAAAATAAGGTCAGGAAGCGTATGGCACCCTAACCATTTTTTAGGAGATATTTAAGATGAAAGAATTTAAAACATTTAATCAACAATTAGCCATCTAATTATATAAAGATGTAAACAATTAGTAAACTAACAGTACATAGATAGTTTGATTAAATAGTAGACAAAAAAAGATTTCTATTAATGTTGACTTTTCCCGATAATTTGTAAGCAAAAATAAGAGATTTTAATAATGATAGTGTTTATCAAATCATTAAAAAAATCTCTTTTCATTATTTAGTTTAGAACATGAAAAAATCAATTTTATATTAATTTGTTTTTGCTGATTTTAGTTTATGGGTTCTAAAATGATACTATTATCTTTATAAATTCGACTGTATGTTTGTTTGAAAATACTTTCATCTAAAAGCTGTTTCTCATTTTCAAAAGTAAAATCGAACATGAATACTCCCTTGCTTGAAAATAAAAACCAGTGATCATCAATCAAATCGATATAAAATAAACCAACTTTTTGATCTGATGAATCATAATAACGACTAATATCGTATTGCCTCTTTGTTTTGTTAATAGGGTTATATTCAATTAATATTTTTTCATTGTTTTCATTGAAAACAATTGTATAAAAATTGTTTTTATAAATATGATCAATTGTATCATAAGGAAAATCAGGATAACAATCCTTATAAAATTCATATCTTTTATCTTTTATATCGACATATTGCGTGTCAATAATTTTTTGTGAATCGAGAGAATAAGTATAAACAGTGGATTTTTCGCTATATAAATCTAAAATATAGATGTTTTGGTTATCAATTCTCATATTAACAATATTTGCAGGTAAAGCACCATTAGAACTTACTAAATCATTTAAATAGTTGAAATTGCTACCATTTATATCAATTGTTGCTAGTCCTAAAGGAGCATTTCCATAATCATGATTGACTTTTAAGACTAAACAATAGAATTGACCATCATAATATTTTATATCATTAATCCAATACTTGTCATCAATTAAGCGATGAAATAATTTTTTTAAGTTATTTTGTTGATCTAACTGATAGAAATACATTCCTGCTTCAAAATAATAGTTACTATTTTCATCTTGGCTAAAATTGTAATTAAAAAAATCATCAGAATAATCGTATTGAGAAATCTTATTTGAAACTGTATTTTCTTGAGAAACTGAATCATTTTGTGAAGAACATCCTGTAATACTTATAAATAATGCAAGGAAAATAAAAATAAACTTTTTCATAAAATCCACTCCATTCATTTCAAATATTGTACGAAATCTCACCTATGGTACTCTTTCACACCTATAATAGCATATTATATGTTTTGTAACAATAACAGTTTCTATAAACATATAAATTACAATTTAAGAGTGTGATGCTATGACAGAATTAAATAAAATGAAAAATATTGGAAAAGAGTTAGAATGAAAGTTACAAATAATAGGTATCAATCCAGCAGAGGAGTTAAAATTTATTGGAAGATATATTGGGATTAATATCACGTTTTATTTTTAAAATAGATGATATTAAATTAATAGTACTTAAAGATGAAAGATACTCACTCTGGATAGGAATGATTATACTGTTTACACATATCGTTAGTATGCCTAGTGATGGACTACAATCTATTAAGATGTAATCATAATTCTTCTTTAGTGGAGCAATAATATCTTTTAAAACTGTTTCTTTATCTTCTAAGTTGGTAAGTGTTGATTCAATAGCTGCTAAACGGGTGTTAGTAGGAATGAAATCAAAACCCTCATCATGATGTAAAATACTATCATATTCACATTCATCATTAACAATCACTTCTAACATCATTTTAGCAATGTTTTTATTAATAGTATCGATCTAGTGCTTTACCTGAATTGCTCTGTGGATTGAAATCAATTAAAAGAACTTGCTTACGTTGTAATGCTAAAGCTGTAGTTAGATTAATACTGGTTGTTGTTTTGCCAACACGACCTTTTTGATTTGCAATAGCTATCACTTTTTGATATGTCATGTTTACGACCTCCTTTCTTTAAGCTAACTCATAAGAATTGGATATATACATAAAACAGTCATCTACCTAAAAGATAAATAACTTCAATAATATGTTATGAATATTTTTTATGCATATATGTTCATCCATTACTCTCAGGTTATCTAATACACCTTGGAGTGAGTGTTGAAGGTGTTTCAATTTTGTTGAAAAATTAAACTTTCAAAAGACACACTCATATTGAAGAAAAAAGAACTCTACATCATTTGTAAAGTTCTTCAAACATAAAAAAATGAGCATTATTCAGACACTAATAAAATGGCTGAAAAGCCCATAAATACTAGTTTTTGGCAGCGATGAAGCGATTTGAACGCTCGACCTGCCGCTTAGGAGGCGGCTGCTCTATCCCCTGAGCTACATCGCTATTTATGTCCTATTTTAAATGGATTAGGGAACCACTCACATTACGCTTAGGAGTATCCTGTTATATCCATTTAACTAAGAGAGTACTAACAAAACGATTTTAACTGTTTTACATTCAAAAGTCAATAAATAGTCATGGGATATTTTTATCATTGAATAATGTTAATGAATAATATATTGTGATAATTTATTTCAATATTTCTTAATTATATTTTCTAAATTCATAAATTTGTTATAATAATCTCAACAAATAAAGGAGGTTATTATGAACGTTAAAGCAATTATGTGTGATGTTGATGGAACATTATTAAATAAAGATCAAATTGTTTCACCATTCACAGTAGAGATGATTAAAAAAGCAAGAGAGAAAGGCATTTTATTTGGTTTATCAACTGGTAGAGATCTTCCCAGTGTTAAAACATTATTGAAGATTTGGGGAATTGAAGGTTTGGTTGATATTATTGTAGGAACTGGTGGTGCTGAAATTCATGATTATATTTTAGATACTTTTAAATCAAATTATCCTTTAGATGGTAAGTTAATACAATTAATTGTTAGTCATTATGAAGATATGGATGTTAACTTTGCGATTCCTAAAAATGGAACTTTGTATTCGCCTAAAGATGATAAACATATTCAAATGCTAGCAACTGCTGATAGAGTTCCTTATGAAGTTGTTAATTATGATGAATTTTTAAAGGAACCACAATCTAAGTTAATTATTATATGTGATGAGGACTATATGGAAAAAGTCATTGAAAGAAGTACAACATTTCATAATGATCAATTCAAATCATCTTCATTAAAAACTGCTAGTGTTTTATATGAATATCAGGATTCTCGTGTTACAAAACAGCTGGTTTAATAACAGCATTAAAAGAACATAACATTGATATTAAAGATATTGTTACATTTGGTGATGCTGATAATGATTATGACATGACTTTGAATGCTGGTTATGGTGTTGTTATGGCTAATGGTAGTGATAAAACAAAGAGTGTTGCTGATTATATAACTGATGATAATGAGCATGATGGTATTGGAAACTTTATTGAAAAACATATTTTAAAATAAAAAAAGTGGATTAACATAATGTTAATCCGCTAATTTTTTATATAAATCCAATTTTTTATCTATATTATCCTGATAATGTCTTTCAAAATAACAAGTATATAAAATGTCTAAAATATACAATAGCGATAGTCTTGTAGAATAGGATGATATTTTTTTATAATGATCTTCATGAGAACATAAATATATTTGATAATCAATGTGTCCTTTAATCATAGAAGGTTCTATTGAGGAAATCAGCAAAATAGGTGTATGGTTTTTATTTAGAATTTTTATTACTGAATTTACACTTACACCTCTCCCATGAAAAGAAATAACAATTGCAAAATGTTTTTCATCACTATTTGCTGCATTTAAACGCTGTTGATAGTCTTCTATGGGAACATAGACTCTCTTTCCAATTTCATTCATTTGAAATTGAAAATTCTCTGCAAAGAAAACATTACCTGCTGAAGTATAAATATCGATATATTTTGCTTTATCCATTGCATTTATAATTGTTTTCAACTCTTTTAAATCAAACATATTAAAAGTAGATAAGACAGTTTGTTCATAATCTTTCTTAAGATTTGTCATAATTTCATAATGTGTTTGATATTGCTGAATTGGGAAATCAAAATTAAAATTTTCCTCCTGAATATAATGATCTAAAGATCCAGAAACTTTAACTTTTAATTCAGAAAGACCAGACACCTCTAATTTTTGACATAAACGATAAATTGTTGGAATTGAAACAAAACAAACATTTGCAATCTCACTTGCATTTTGATTCATAAACTCTTCAGGGTTATCTAAAATATGTTTTGCAATTTGTTTTTCATTATCTGTTAAATTTTTCATATTTTTGAGTTGTAAAAATATATTCATGATACCACCTCTTTTCTTATTATAACCAAAATAAAAATAGAACTCAATGAGTTCTATTCAGCTTTTATCTTTAAAAATTCTTTTCCATCCATAACAACTTGAATATATTCTTTTGCTTGTTCCACAGACTCTTGAATAGGTTCTGTAACTGATAATCCTCTTGCATTTGCTTTTCTCACAGCTGCTTCACTCACTGTCGCAAACTCAAATGTACGTTTTGTAGGATCACCTTCTAAATGGAAAGTTTGAACATCCCAAGGAGACATATCATCAATTTGCATATTCAATAATGATTTAATATCACTTTCAGGCATATTTGTTGTAAAACTTTCAGATAATGAATTTAATACACCATCAATTTTCGTAATAATTGCTGGAGAACAACATTTCTTAACAATAGCCTTTAACATAATCATTTGATTTGCATTTCTCACATTATCTCCTGATTTAAAAGATTTTCTTTCTCTTACAAAAGCAAGTGCCTTATCTCCATCCATTTCAGTCACACCAGGTTTTAATGTATAACCATTTCCATGATTACCTTTTTTTGTTGTAAATACACCTTCATCATTTCCAAAAACAGCATACTTAGGAATATCAACTTCTATTCCACCTAACGCATCTACAACATTCATAAAAGATGTAAAATTAAACTTTGCATAATAATTTATATCAATACCTAATATATTTTCAATTGTTGCAACAGTACATTGTGTTCCTTTTTTAGCACTATGTGTTAATTTATCTTTACCATAGTTCGTTCCTTCACTATATAAATCAACATAATAATCTCTAGGAATACTTGTAATCAAAATTTGTTTTTTAATAGGATTAATAGTTGCTACCATATTTACATCAGACAATGCATCTCCCCTACTAATTTTTCCTGTCTTATCTGTTCCTAAAACCAACACATGGAAAGGTTCTTTTGTCACTTTCGCTCTATTCGCTTCAACACTAGGAATTTTTAACTCAAAAGTTTTAATAATCCTAATCTTATCTTCAAAGCCTTCTTCAATATCATTGATAGCTTCCATGTCTACTGATTTAATAATCATTGCTTCAATATCTTTATTTTCTAACGCCTTAACCAATTCATCATCAGTTGTATACCCTGTAACCTCAATATCACCAATTTCATCTTCAATCAATGTTTCTGTTTTATTTACATTAATAGCATCGCTTGATGTATTCGCACCAAATGGTAGCTCAACCAAATCAGATAATTCTTGATATGACGAAGATGCTAAAACAACAACATTAACATCAATAGTTTGTTCTTCATTTCCAGCAATCTTTGCAAGGAAATTAGATCCTTTCATCAAATTCCAAGATGCAAAAATCAAAACAACAGCTAAAATAATATTAATAAGCTTCAAAAAAACAACACGAGTAGAATGTTCGTTTTCTTTGTCTTTTTCTCCTCTATACAACATGAAAATAATAAAAGATAAAATGATTAACAATGCTATTAAATATTTCATCGGTACAACCTGCAATTGAAAAAGCACTGCAAAAAAGAATATAGATGATAGTAATGTAATAAATAACAAAAGTCTTCTTGATAGTATCTTTTTCATAATAACCTCTTTTCTTTTTGCATATAATGACATTCATATTATACACTTTCTTTTTATAAATACAAATATATTTTCTAAAAAAGAGATGCGATTAGGCATCTCCTTTTCATTAAATTAATGTTAGTGAATAAAAATAGAACAAGAAAACAATATCTAAAATCCAAATAATAACACTTACATTTTTAAACTTACCAGTCGCTAACATAGCCACACTATAAGTAATAAACCCTAATGCAATACCATTAGAAATAGAATATGTTAATATCATTGCCAACACTGTCACAAAACCAGCAACAGTAAATTCAAATTCATCCCAGTTCACTCCACCTAATTGTTGAGCCATTAGAATCCCAACAACAACTAAAGCAGGAGCAGTTACTGCATTTGTAGCAGTTGCTAAAACAATAGGTGAAATGAAAATAGATAAGAAAAATAAGATTCCTGTTGTACAAGCAGTTAATCCAGTTTTTCCTCCAACTTCAACACCACTTGTTGATTCAACGAAACTTGTTACTGTTGAAGTTCCTAAAACAGCACCTGTAACAGTTCCAATAGCATCAGCTAATAATGCTTTTTCAGCATCAACCAATTCACCTTTTTCATTAATTAAACCACAACGATTTCCAATAGCAACCAATGTTCCCGCAGTATCGAAAAAATCAACGAACAAGAATGAGAAAATAATAATGAAACAATTAAATGGATTACTGAATAATTCTTTAAATCCATCCATAAATGCACCTAATGTAACCATTGAAAAATCAGTTGTAATCATTTGATCAGGTAAAGTAGGCATTCCTTCCATACCCATAGCTCCACAAATTAATCCAACAATGGCAGTCAATAACATACCTATAAATACTCCAGCAGGTACCTTTTTAGCAACCAATCCAATTGTTACAATAATACCAAAAACAGCTAATAATACAGTAGGTTCAGTTAACTTTGATAAAGTTACAAATGTTGATTCACTGGCTACAATAATACCTGCATTTTTTAAACCAACAAAAGCAATAAAGAACCCAATACCAGCACCAATCGCTAATTTTAATTGTTGTGGAATCGCATTAATAATCATTTTTCTAACACCAGTTACTGAAATGACTAAGAAAATAATCCCTGATAAAAATACTGAAGCTAATGCGGCTTCCCAAGAATGTCCCATACCAAGAACAACTGTATATGTAAATAGTGCGTTAACACCCATACCTGGAGCTAATGCCACAGGATAGTTAGCAAGTAATCCCATCACAAGCGATGCAATCCCTGCTGAAATAGCAGTTGCCATAAATACAGAATGACCATCCATTCCTGCATCACCTAAAATCATAGGGTTAACACCTAAAATATAAGCCATAGCTAAGAATGTTGTTAAACCAGCAATCACTTCTGTTTTAACATTTGACTTCTTTTCATTTAATTTAAACAGTTTTTCTAACATATTTTTTATCCTCCCTTTTAAAAAAACATATGTAGTATACCTCTTTTTTAAATATATGTCAAAAAATAAAAAAAGATAGGGAAACTATCCTTTTTACTCTCATGATTTCTTATTTTGTTTCTGCAAAACGCTTTAAAGGTACACTTAATTTTTTATATACAATATAAGTGATAAATGATGCAATGCCATTTTTTATTAAATTAAATGGAACAATACCAAACAATGCCAATGTAAACATATCTTTCACAAATGGAGCAACAGATTGGCACATTCCAATAATAACATCCATATTATAATTTAACATTTTTGCAAAAAATGGAATAATAATATACACATTTGTAAATATAGCAACAATTGCACAAACAACAGTTCCTATACTCATTCCTATAATTGCTGACTTTTTAGATTTTTGTCTATCATAAATCCAAATAGCTGGCAATACATAAGCACAACTTAAAATAAAATTAGAAAGTTCTCCAGTAAACATTGTACTTGTTCCTACAATTGCAACTTTGACTAAAAGTTTAACTATGATAATAAAAACTGCTGCAACAGGTCCCAATGCAAAACCCCCAATTATTTCAGGTAATGCTGCTAAATCAAAATCCATAAATGGAGGCATAAAAGGTAATGGTGTTCTAAACAACATCAAAATACCACCCAACGCCCCAAGCATTCCAATTAATGCCATTTTCTTTACATTCAAATTTCTTTTCATTTTCTTTTGTCTCCTTTTTCCAAAAAAATAAACCTATACAAAAAATGTCTAGGTTGCGTACAAAAGATGTCTTTTCTCATCCGGACTGTACCGTCGGTTTTGGAATTTCACCAAATCAGCCACCTAAGTGGGTCATGGACTATACCATCGGTAGGGAATTTCACCCTGCCCCAAAGACTCTATTCAATTTTAAAAAATAAGGTCAATGATCAACATCATTTGTTATTTTATGATATACTGTTTTTAAAGATTTGTAAATAAGAATTTAAAAAGGAGATTACAATGAAACAAATTCATAATATTCAACCTATTTATAATCAAAATTCAAAAATATTAATACTTGGATCTTTTCCTTCTGTGAAATCAAGAGAGGCTCAATTTTTTTATCATCATCCCCAAAATCGTTTTTGGAAAATACTTGCTATGCTTTATCATCATGAACCACTGACAACAATAGAGGAAAAGAAAAACTTTTTATTAAAACATCATATTGCTATTTGGGATGTGACTCAAAGTTGTGAAATCAAAGGCTCTAGTGATAGTAGTATTCAAAATGTTATTGTTAATGATATTGCAACTCTATTAAACAAAACATCTATTGAATATATTTATACAAATGGGAAAAAATCTCATCAATTATATCAAAAATACTGTTTACCCTTAACCAAAAAAGAAGATATATGCTTACCATCGTCTTCTCCAGCCAATGCTCAATATTCTATTGAACGTCTCATTGAAGAATGGAAAGTTATTTTAAAATAGTTGATGTTGAGTTCACAATGCTCATGTATAATTCAATAAGATGAGGAGGATTATATTTTTATGAAATCATCTTTTAAAGAAAAAAAACCTTATTATTTAATTATTACAAGGCAGTTTATTTTTTGGCTTGTTATGGCATTGCTACTTTTGGCTTTGTATTTATTAATATTTAATCATACATTGAATAAAGGTCGTATTCTTTTTTATATAGGACAATTTATAGCTATGCTATTTGTATTAAGAATACCTCAATTTATTAAGCAAAAATATAATATACATATTCCTTATACTTTAGACTTTGCACTTATTACATTCGCATTTTGCAGTTTTATTTTAGGTGATGTGTTTAATTTCTATGGTCGATTTCCAATATGGGATTCTATTTTACATACATTCTCAGGTGTTTTGATTGCCTATGTCGGTTTTATTGTTATTGATTTCTTAGATAAGGAGTATTCTATTCCACTTTCAGTTTCACCAATGTTTATGAGTATTCTTGTTGTTTCTGTTGCTTTGTCAATTGGAGCAGTTTGGGAAATTGGAGAATACTTGGTTGATGATTTCACTGGTACAAATAATCAACAATACATGGCTTCAACAAGAGGAACATTATATAATGATGAAGATATTCCATTAGTTGGTCATGAAGCTTTAAAAGATACAATGAAAGATCTAATGCTTGATTTAGCTGGTGCTGTCGCTGTTGGAGTTATTGGATATAAAAGAATTGAATATATACAAAAGAAAGAAAAGAATCTCAATAAATGAGACTCTTTTTTAATACGCTGAATGATCATCTCTAGGCATTGGTCTTGGTGGTGGACCAGGAGGCATTGGTTGCCATGACCCTGGAGGATGTGGTGGACGTGGTGGTTGCCATGGTCATGGAGGATGCGGTGGACGTGGCGGTTGCCAAGGACCTGGAGGATGCGGTGGACGTGGCGGTTGCCAAAACCCAGGGAATAACATCCACCAAAACCAAACTGGTAACATTCCTTGACGTTCTAGATTCATATCACCATACATTTCATCTTGCTGATAATTATTCATTTTTTCACCTCTCTATATCTTATGAAAAAAGAAAAAAACTGCTTAGGCAGTTTAAACTATTTTTCTTGTTTCATAAGTAAAACCATTTCCTCCAACTTCATCAATGTGTGACACTATAACAAAAGCTTGAGGATCAATCTGATTAATTTTTGTTTTAATAGAAGGAAGTTTTCTATAAGGAACAACTGATAAAATAAGTTGTGATTTTTCTTGTGTATATCCTTTTTCACTTGCCAATAAGGTAATACCTGCATCTTCATCATGTAAAATCATTTCTTTAATTCTTTGATATTCATCACTCATAATAACAATTTGAACCAAACTTGTTCCACTTGTCAATGTTTTATTCAACATAAATGAAGTCAAAACAACTGTTATAATACCATAAATCACATGTGTTGTATCGTTAAATGTAAATTGCAACAACAAAACAATTAAATCCAATACATTTAATACAATATAAACAGGAACATTCCACTTTTTATTCAAAATCAGTGCTAAAATATCAACACCACCAGTAGAAGCATTTGCTTTTAAAATAAATCCAATTCCTATTCCAATTAAACATCCTGCAATAACACAAGAAAGTAATGGATCTTTTAAATATCCATGAAAAAAAGATTGATTTTCAAAAAATTGTAAGAAGAGTGGAAAAACAAATGTAGATACTAAAGTTGTCATTGCAAAAACTTTTCCCATAAATAAGAAACCTAAAATAAATAAAATAACATTAATAATACCAACACTCAAAGACACAGGTAATGAAAAATAATGATTAATAACAATTCCAATACCAGAAACACCACCTGCAATAATATTATTTTCTAAAACCAATGTACTAATAGAAAAGGAAATCAAGATATTTCCAATGAAGATATAAATAATATTTAAAATTTTTTGTTTCATATTTCTCACCTCGATTCATACTTTAACATATTTCCTTCCTCTCAATTGTAATCTATGTTACAATTATATAAGAAAGTGGTGATTTTATGAAAATTAAAGAAAATTTATTTCAATATTTTGAAAAGGCAGGAATAAAAGATACTTATCGTCCTCATGATATCATCTATATGCAAGAAGATGATTCAACTAATATTTATTTAATTGTTAAGGGGCGTGTCCGTGTTTATAATATTTCTTTAACTGGTGAAGAGATAACATTTGAAATTTTAGATAAAGGACGTATTTTTGGAGAATCATCTGTATTTCAAAACTCCTCACGTCCAACAACTGTTACTGCAATTAGTGATGTTGAACTTATTTCCTGTCGATTAGATGATTTATATCCTTATTTAAGTGAATCCAAAGAACTAACAGTTTCATTACTTCAACATATGTCTCAAACTTGCGATCATGTCACTTCATTATTAAAAAAAGCATATACTTATAATCGTTATGAAAAAATAGCTTCATTTTTATTAGAACAACCACATACTCAAATTCCTTATAGTATTTCTTATACACATGAAGAAATGTCTACTATTGTTGGTTTATCAAGAGTCACAATCACAAAAGTTTTAAATGAATTTGTTAAGAAAGGATATATTCAAAATAAATATCGTCGCATTGTCATTATAGATGTTAATGGTTTAGAAGATATTTTAAATAAATAATAAAAAAACTTATACTTCAATATAAGTACAAGTTTTCAATAAAAAAACAATCTTACTATTTTGGTGCCCGGAGCCGGACTCGAACCGGCACGGCTTTGACACCGGCAGATTTTGAGTCTGCTACGTCTACCAATTTCGTCATCCGGGCATAATTAAGATTGCTTTATTATTATAGTATGAAATGAATATAAAATCAACATAAATTTTTAACATAAAATAATACTTTCATTAAATCAAAAAAGAGATTATCAAAATCTCTTTTTTAATCACTCATCTTTTCCATTTTATCAAACTGGAAAGTACATATTAACATTAATATAAAACTTATAACAACACCATATAAGAATAAGAAAATAATTCCATAAACCAAACTAGACATCATAAGCATTCCCATCATAAAGAACATAATACCAAATGATATAAAAATGGCAAACAATATCATATGCAATAATTGCTGAAGAACTTTTCCTAAAGTTTTGCCCAACATATAATACACAACCATTGTTAAATAAAGTTTAACAGATTGTAAAGATACATAAATCAAAATAATCAAAACCATTTCTATAAATGATAAACCACCAACAATAAATATTGGAAATGCAATTAATGTCCCATCTACAAAGGAACGTATATGTTCAACAAGTGTCGCATAAAAAACTTTCTTTAAATTAGAATCAGGTATCAAATATAAATAAATACTTTCTAATTCTTGTGACCATTTTGTTGCATAACCACTCATCAAAAAAACCAAATAAGCCATACACCCAAGTACACACATAACCATGAAATCTTGATCAAAAGGATTTTTTATATAAAAATAAGCACCTGCCAAACCAATACATAAGAAAATAATTGTCATGGTTGAAAAGATAAAAAATCTTTGCTTTTTATATTCTAATAATTGACGATAGAAAATAGCCTTTGCCCCACTTCCCTTATATGTGATAGAGGCTTTTCTTAATTTCTTTTTCTTTAAAGAAAATATAGCTTCTCCTTTTTTAGAACGTTTTATTATTTCACTATATTCATCAGCATAAGTCATTGCATCTTCATAATATTGACCAGTACAAGGCATCTTAAAAACATAATAAACTGTTACTACAAACATAATGACATAGCATACTGTTCCAACTATACTTACTAATGAAAAACCATTAATCACTAAATGAATAGGTGCTAAAGTCCATCCAACAATGGGAATCAATTGAAGTAAAGGATGAAATACAAGTAATTGAATGACATTAAATGAAGAATCCACAAATACAAAAAGATATGCTGCCAAAACACCCAAAGATATTAATAGAACTTTAATACTTAAACGAATTTTCTTTAATGTATCATCACTTAAACTTTCATTTCCATATATACAAATCATTAATGATGTTTCAAATATAGGTTCTATAATACCTGCATAAAAGAAATAAAATAGTGTTATAGGTAAAGGAACTTGAAACACTGTCATACATCCTAATACCATAATAATATTGATAATAAAATCCATCAACAAACCAGTTCTATATCCAAATACTAACAATCCCTTGGGATTGACTGGCATTTGAAATAAGAAATGAACATCACTTAGTTTAAACATCAATCCCTTTTTCTTTGTTAATTTCCAAATACTACTTGGTGTCGTCAATAACATAAATAAAGTTAAAATGATAATCAAACCATTTTGAGATGCAAGTGATAACATATCAACATATGCACCTAATCCTGTCAACATCAACCATATATATCCTATAACAATTAAGATATATACATATGTCATTGGCTTTTTCAAAGAATATTTAAATCTATTTTTTATAGTATGTTGAAACAAATAAAGATAATTATTCATTGTCATCACCCTTTTCTTCACCAGTGACTTCAAAGAAAATATCTTCAATTTCGTTATCCAAAACATCTTCACGCTTATATTGAGCAATCACTTTTCCTTGATCTAATATAATCATATCATCCCAAATGTTCTTAACCATATCCAACATATGTGTACTAATCAAAACAGTAACACCTTGTTGTTTTAACTCTTGAATTGTTTCTTTCAATTCTTTAATTGCTTTAGGATCCAATCCCACCATAGGCTCATCAAACATAATGACTTGTGGCTTTATAATCAAAGCACAACATAAGCTTACTTTTTGCATCATACCTTTAGAAAGTTCTTTACCTAATTTTTCCCTTTTATCATCCAACTCAAAACGTTTTAATAAAAATTCTTTATATTCATAATCATCTTTACCATAAGCTTTCATCATAAAATCAATATGTTCTTCTACCGTTAAAAAGTCATATAAATAAGGAATTTCAGGAACATAACCAAAATTCTTTTTAGCTTCTTGAAAACGATTAGAAACACCCTGAATTAAAATGGCCCCATCATATCTTAATAAACCTGCGATTGATTTAATAATTGTAGACTTCCCAGCTCCATTTGGTCCTAATATAATACCTGTTCTCCCACTATCAATAGTAAAAGAAACATCATTAACTGCCAAATATTTACCATATTTCTTTTTCAAATTTTTAATTTCTAACATATATTACCCCTCCTATATATACTCCTAACCATAACCGCCCCCGACTTTTTTGTCAAGGGAAAAAGAGTTCACTCATTAAATATTTTTATAAAATGCACATTCGATTTCATGATCATTATAGATACCTATGGCTTGTAAGTAACTATAAATAATTGTAGGTCCCACAAAACGAAAACCTTTCTTCTTCAAATTCTTAGATATTTGAGTAGAAAGTTCATCAAAAGATGGAACATCACTTGATTTTTCATAACTATGTATGATTTGTTTTTTATCAACATAAGACCAAATATATTCATCAAAAGATCCATATTCTTCTTGTACCTTTATAAATGCTTTTGCATTTGTAATAATAGATTTCATCTTTAATTTATTTTTAATTAAAATTGGTGTCTCCATCAACTCATTATATTTTTCTTCATCATACAAAGAAATCTTAACATAATCAAAATCATCAAGTGCTTGAGCATAGGCATCTTCTTTTCTTAAAATCAAATCCCAACTCAACCCTGCCTGCAGGCCTTCAAGAATCAACATCTTATATAACATCCGTTCATCATGCTGTGGTTTTCCCCATACTTCATCATGATATTTTTTTAATTCATCATTATAAGCCCATGTACATCTTCTCATAACCATCACCCCACGTATGTATTCTATCACATTTTTTTCATTTACACATTAACTTTTGTTTTGTATAATAATTAATATATTTAATCAATGAAAACAAAGATAACATCATTCATAAATAATAAATGAAGCCAAAATTACAAAATGGAAAAATGTGCAACTTGTGGAAGTAAGGCAAAAGTAAAAAGAATTGAATTAGATTATTGTAAAACATGTGCAATAAATTTTGATAATAGGTTTGAGTTGATACAATCTTCAACAGATAAAGAGAGTTTAGAAAAAGCGTATGCAAAAATTGTTAATACAATAAAAACAAGAGATCAATATACAACTGAAAATAAGCAATATGTTTTAGATTATTTTAGAAATATTTATAATACTAAACTTAAAAAATAGAAGAACATAAAATAGAAAAAGATAATATTGGATTAGTATATGAAGTAAAAGGCACTAGAGGTAGAACATTAGAAGTATATAAAAATAAAGTCGTTATTAAAACAAATGTAACTTTAGGATCAATCATTACTGGAAGTGCAACCGATGGTAAAAAGACAATATATTTTAAAGATGTTATAGGTTTACAATTTAAACCATGTGGTGCATTAATAGGTTATCTACAATTAGAAACTGCTTCTCCTATTATGAATAATGAAAAAAGTAATTTCTATAATGAAAATACATTTACATTTGAGGAAACCAATACATCAAATACTCAAATGGAAGAAATACATAATTACATTGATAAACAAATAGAACAATTGAAAAACATTAATTCAAGTCTATCAACGGCTGATGAAATTTTAAAATTCAAGAATTTGTTAGATATGGGAATTATTAATCAAGAGGAATTTGAAAGAAAGAAAAATGAATTATTAAAATAAAACAAAACAAGATAAAATCCCTACTCTTTATGAATAGGGATTTGTTTATTTCAAGGTCTTTCTATATTTTTTGTATATTTATAATAGGAAGTTTGATTTTTTATATTTTACTTGATAAAATAGCATTGGTGATTAAACATGAATGAATTGTTTTTACAACAAATGAAAGATTTATTAAAAGATGAATTTGATGATTTTATGATGTCATTAGAACAGCCTTCTTTGAAAGGTTTCTATACAAATCCATTTAAACAAGGAATCATAAAATATCTTAACCCACAATATATCAAACCTCATCCTGTTATAAAAGATGGATATATTTTTGATTATGAAAATTATCCACTAGGAAAGTCTCCATTTTTTTCTTGTGGAGCTTATTATATTCAAGAACCTAGTGCTATGCTTGTATCTCACTTTTTAAATGTAAAAGAAGATGATTATATATTAGATATGTGCGGGGCTCCTGGTGGTAAAACGTGTGCAATTGCATCAAAGTTAAATCATGAAGGATTAATGATTGCAAATGATATTAATCATCTGCGTGCAAAAATTTTATCAGAGAACATTGAACGTTTTGGTCTTACAAATACAATTGTAACAAACAGCGATCCAATTCAATTCACAAAAATACTTCCTCACTTTTTTGATAAAATCATTTTAGATGCACCTTGTAGTGGAGAAGGAATGTTTAGAAAATTAGATCAAGCTATTACAACATGGTCTATGGATAAGGTCAATGAATGTGCTTATATACAAAGACAATTATTAGATGCAGCAATGGTTTTATTAAAACCAGGTGGGCAGTTAATTTATTCAACATGTACTTACAATACAAAAGAAAATGAAGAACAGGTTCAATATTTATTAGAAAACTATGATTGTTCATTAATTCCTCTTACTCATAGTCATGGTATGGTTGAAGGTTTTCATATGAAAGAAGTTGTACGCCTTTTCCCTCATAAATATCAAGGTGAAGGGCATTTTATAGCACTCATACAAAAACATGGTCAAAATAAACCATCAAAAATAAAAGCATTACATTCCAATATTTCTAAACAAAATCAGAAACTTGTGGACGATTTTTATAAACAATATTTAAATATGAAAACACCACCTTATTTATATGATAACCAAAATCATATCTATGCTCTTCTTCCACAATTTCCTGAATTAAAAGGCATACGTGTTTTAAGAAATGGATTTTATTTAGGTGAATGTAAAAAAAATAGATTTGAACCTAGTCATGCTTTAGCGTTGACATTACATAAAGAAGATGTCAAACAATATTATTCTTTCCATGAAACTGATGAAGAAATCAAACAATATTTACATGGTGAAACGATAAAAGGAACTTCACAAAAAGGCTATGGTGTCATATTTATAGAAGACTATCCTTTATCTTTTTATAAAGAAAGCAACTCACAAGCTAAAAATCTATACCCAAAGGGGCTAAGAC
>CAJUJC010000015.1 GCA_910586805.1 uncultured Erysipelotrichales bacterium
TCCTTTCGTTGTTTATTTGGTCGTAATCAATTATACAGGAAATGAATCACTTTTTTATATTTAATTCTTTCACATCCATTGTAACACTATATTTAGGTGTGTTTATATACAAAAATTGATGTAGTAAATTAGTAGGAGATGTAGTATAATATCATTATTCTTATAAAGAAATTGTAATATATGAGTTATTAAATAATCTTGAATTAATATTCATTTAGGTGTATTAAATAAAAGATTATAAACTTTTTTGAGTTTTAGACATTTCTAATTGTATGTAATTATTAGTTAAATTTAAGTAGTATATGGTATTTTAAGAAAGAAGAGGGTTGCAATTATGTTGAAAGTTGCTACGGTTTTTAGTGGGATTGGTGCTGCAGAACAAGCTCTAAAGCAATTAAATATAGAACATAGTATAGTATTTGCCTGTGATAATGGTGAAAGATATATAGATTGTAGTGAAGAAGAAGTTAATAAAATTAAATTGGAATATAGTGGCAAAGAATTAGAAGAATTTGTAAAAAAAATATATGAAGAAACAGGGAAAGAAAATTATGTTAAACAGTCTTATTTTGCTAATTATGATATAGATGAGAGTAGATGGTTTGAAGATATTAGATTTTTAGATGGAATACCTTATAAAAATAAAGTTGATTTATTTATAGGAGGAAGTCCTTGTCAAAGTTTTTCCACATATGGACATCGAAAAGGATTGGAAGATACAAGAGGAACATTGTTTTATGATTATGCTCGTTTGATTCAAGAAATTCAACCAAAAGCTTTTATTTTTGAAAATGTAACAGGTTTATTAAATCATGATGGTGGTAAAACATGGGATATTGTTAGTTCTACATTTAAGTCATTAAATTATAATATAAAAATGGAAATATTAAATGCTAGTGATTATAATTTGCCTCAATTAAGAAGACGTGTCTTTGTAGTAGGTATTAATAAAAGTTTAAATGCTAAAGAATATTCTTTTCCTAAAAAAGTACCTCTTACACATAGTAGTATAGAATATTTAGATCATTATGTTCCTAATATATATTATTTGGGCGAAAAAGGTTTTAATTTTGTAACAAAAGTAGAAAGAAATCAAAGAAGAGCAAGGGTAAATCAAGATATAATTGGGTGTCAAACAGCAAATCAACAATTTAATTGGGTTGGTGATTTTAGAGTTGAATCACCTCAAAAAAGACATATTGAAGATAGTCGAATTTATATTGGAGAATATAATGGAAAGCCTGCTGTTGCTCGAAAGATGACTCCAAGAGAGTTATTGAGATTAATGGGATTCGAAGAATTTAAAATTGTAGTCAAAGATAATGTGATGTGGAGACAAACAGGCAATTCTATAGCTGTCCCAGTTATGAAAGCAGTTATTGAAGAAATATTAAAAATTATTGAGGAGTGAGTAAAAATATGAATGATTGGTATATAGATAGATCAAAAAATTTTTATGATAATAATTTTGATGATTTAATTAATGTGTTGATTAATAAAGTAAGTAATGAAATAAATTCAAATGAATTAATTGAAATATTTAAAAGGGACCATTTAGAGATAGCTAAAGGTAATCCAAATGCGGCATTGACTCGTTTTCGTGATCATGGACTTTTAACGAATACAAATAAAGTAGGAGATTCTATAATAGATTATGCAAATAGGAAATTATCATTACCTGATTTAATAATCGATTTGTTTTCAAAAAGGCCAGCTAAAAAAAAGGATTCTCCAAACATTAAACCTTTTTTTATTCTTTGCAAAGTATTTGATATTATGTTTGATATGAATTTGGATTTAGATGATATTTTCATTACATTTGATGAATGTATTAAGTATTTATATTTGATAGATGATTATGATTCGATTTCTTTTGATTTAATTGATAAAATTATCAATAGTAGAGATTATATCTTGGATCAAAAGTATCCTTTTTCACATATATCTATAACACCAAATCAAGAAACTAATTTAAGCATATGGTTTAATGCTTTAAAGATGACGCCATTATTTATGCCTGTTGATACTCAAAGAAATGTATTGATCCCAAATAGCAAGCAAAAAGAATTTTTTAAATTTATGAGTGTGAATGCAGATGAAATTAGCGAAACACCTACTAATAATAATTCTAGCCTATATGAATATTATTGTAGTAGAGATACATGTTTAAAGGAAATTATTCCAAATGTAATAAGGAGTAAGGCAAAAATTATAAACGATAAAGATATTAAAATAATTTTTGAATATTTATTTGGATATAAAAGAGTTGCTAATTTTAATTATAGAAATTATTTAAAATATGAATGTTTTGGTATTTTTTTTCCATTTATAACTATACCAAGAATTGTAATAAGAAAAATTAGTGATTCAAATCATACTGTTGGAAGTGCTTTATTGACATTTATTCAAAAAAATAATAATTATATACAATTATATGAAGATGGAATGTTTGAATATAAAACAATGAATAGCAAAAATGTAGTATCTTCAAATTTAATTGGCTATAATAAAATATATTATGGAATTCCTGGTTGTGGAAAGAGTTATCATATTGAACATAATGTTTTAAAACTAGTAGATAAAGAACATGATGTATTTAGGACAACATTCTATTTAGATTATTCTAACAGTGATTTTATTGGTCAAATATATCCAAAGGTAGATGGAGATAAAGTTACATATGAAAATGTACCAGGACCATTTACAAAAGCATTAAAACGTGCTTTTAAAGAACCAAATAGGATGATTTATCTTGTTATTGAAGAAATTAACAGGGGAAATGCAGCAGCAATCTTTGGTGATATTTTCCAATTACTTGATAGATTAGACGGGAATCATGATGGAAGAGTTGTTGGTGATAGTGAATATCCAATTTCAAATGAATTTATTGAAAGTTATTTGGGAAATTTAGTTACAAAAGGGCAGGTGTATATTCCTCATAACTTAACTATTCTAGCTACAATGAATACAAGTGATCAAAATGTATTTCCTTTAGATACTGCATTTAAACGTAGATGGGATAGAGAAAGAATTATATCTAATTGGGATGATTGTGTTATTAAGGACATGTGTATTCCTTTTACTGACATATCATGGAGAAATTTTGCTGAAACAATGAATGATAGAATGGTTTCGGCAAATGATGATGGAGAGGTTATTGTTAGTGAAGATAAGAAGATGGGAGCTTATTTTGCAAGTAAACAAATGCTTGTTGATAAGGAAGTTAGACATAAGGTTATTGACGAGAATAAAACGAAGTTAAAGAAATTTGTAAGTAATGTAATTGATTATTTATACAATGATGTTACAAAATTTGATCATAGTATTTTATTTGACGAAAAGGTTACATATAATAACATTTATGAAACTATGATAAATTACCAAGCAGATACTGGAAATAATTTGTTTTTACATGTTTTAAAGGATCAAATTGAGCCAGATATTACTGATGACATGGATGAATAAGAATATGAATAAGGATATTAAAATAGAATATGTAGCTAAATCAACAGAGTTTGTTGGAATAAAGATTATGGAGAATAAAGTTGAATTACGAGTTCCTCAAGTATTTAGGAAAGATGATACTTATAAAAAGGATATACTTCTTTTCTTAAAATCAATTTCTATAGCTAAAACGATAGATAAGGAAAATATAAGAAGAGGTTCAAATGTTATAAAAAATATTTGGCCATTTGATTCGTATTTATGGATTATTAAAGATTATATAGAAAATGGATGCTATTATAATCGAGAAAAAGTCTATTCAATAAATAATGGTAAAATTGAATGGAAGAAAACCATAAAAAATACACCTATATATTCAAATGGTAATTTAATATATGATAAATTTGTTACTTCAAAAATGTCAGCTACTAATGATGTTATAGCACAAATATATCAACTTTGTTTAAAACAAAGTATTGATAAAATAGGATGGTTATTTAATTATGATATTCACATTGATGTTCAACAATTAATTTCTACTAAAGAAATGATTTATAGGATAAAAAATGAATTAAATAGTACTTTTGATGATACTAAAAGACTTAGATTCAATCATTTGCTAAAAATATTAATTAATAGTGAAGGTGACAATATCATTTCTAAATCTTATTCTTATGGTATTGAAAATTATTATTATGTTTATGAAAAAATGATTGATAGTTTTTTTGATGGCGTTGAAGGTGATGAAAAGAAAAAGTATGATCCTAATGGATATTGGAAACTTAATAACAAAGGTTTAGATAAAGCATCATCGTTAAGACCCGATACAATTTTAAGGAAAGATGATAAAACTTATATATTGGATGCTAAAATGTATCAATATGGTGCAACACATAGTATTAGGGATTTGCCTGACACACAGTCAATGCAAAAACAAATTACTTATGGTGATTATGTGTACAATGTGCTTAAGGACAAGAATGTTAGAAATGTATTTATATTGCCTTACAATAAAGAGTTGATTGACTTTAAAGAGGACTATAATGCTGAATATTATTTAGATGAGAATTTGGCATATATTGGTTATGCTTATGTTGATTGGAGAGATGATGAAGAGTATTTAGCACATGATTTGATTCATACATTTCTAATAGACTTTAATTATTTACTTAGAAGATATCGTTATAAAGATAATGAAGTGATTGACAAATTGTGTGAAGAAATAGAGGGACATCTTGAAATATAGAGCCTTACAAAAATAACATAGTGTTAAATAAAAAGGTTATAAATGTTTATAGGGTGGTTTGGCTCTGTGTCAAGAGTGGAGGGGGAATGGCTCTTGGATCTATGGTTTTGGGTGGTGCAACCTTGGGCATTGGATTGCTTGTTGGTGGAGTGATTTTTAAGGCAACAGGTTCAAAACTTTCGGATAAAGCCGATGAAGCATATTCGCAAGCAAGGAGAATAGAGAAAGAAGTAAAAAAAATAGTCGAATATTTTGATGAACTTAGTAGCGTTGCTGAAGGATTTAGAACATCGTTGACAAATGTAGAAGAACAGTATATGAAGCGACTTTCTATTCTAGATCATATCATTAACTTTGAAGAGAAGACGGAATGGCCAGGATTTTTAGACAAAGAAAAGATATTAACAGAAAACACAGTACTTCTTGTGGGGCTGTTATATCAGATGTGTAAGATTCAGTTAGTATTGAAAACAGAAAAAGAAGATGGGTTAAATCATGTAAATAAAGTTGCAGTAAATCAAGCTGTTTCTAATGCGGATCAAGTTATAAAAGAATTAAACTATGTGGCGTAGGAGGTAAAAGGGATGTTTTTAAATCAGTTATCAAACGAAGAAAAAAATGCATTTATCAGTTTAAGTATTAAAATATCAGAAGCAAATGGGGTTTTTGATGAAGTGGAAAGAGTAATGATTCAGGAATATTGTAAAGAAATGGAAATTCCATTTTTTAATACAGAAAGGGCTGATAGTATTGATGCTACTGTTGAAGTATTCAAGAATGCCACAGATCATGTAAAAAGAATAGTTATTCTTGAAGCATTAGGCTTAGTCTATTCAAATGGACAATTGGATTATGAGGAAGATAACTTAATGAGATCTTTTGCTGAAAAAATAGGTATTGAAGAGAATGTTTATAAAGGAATTGGTGAACTTCTAAATAAGTATAATGTGGTTTTAGCAGAACTTATAGAAAAAATATGATGAAAAGTGTTAGATGAATTTTGCTGTGTATTATATAAGTTGCTGACAATAAAATGACAATACGATTTGATGGTATCATAGAAAATTCATACAAAACAGTTCGAAAACGAACTGTTTTGTAACTGGAGTATAGTATAAGTACTATAGAACAAGTAGAACTTTGCGAGTTCGAATAGTATATTAAAAACAAAAAAGTTCGATAAAATCGAGCTTTTTGTTTTTGTGGGGTTAATTGATATACTTTTGATACAGTTCGTTATAGCAGTGTACTATTCTATTTTTTATCTATGAATTATCTAGAGATATTTGTTAAAGGTTAGTAGGTAATAAAAAGGAGAACATTTATATATGAGTTTAAAGAAAAAGATTGGAAAATATTAAGAAAAAAGTTTCAATTTGGTAAGAAAATTATATGGCAAAATTAAATTTCATAGACCACCTGACACACTTGATTGACGAAATAGATGTTTGAAGTCATTTCTAGTCATAACTATCTTATAACTTAAAATTCTTGATACTGATAACATGAGTGTTTTTCCTTTATATCTATAGTTGAATCTCCATTCGTATTCATGTACATAGCTTTCTATATATGGTTTGGCTATCCCATGATAGATTCCTATGAGAGTTGATTCTATATTTGATATTATTTTATGTGTCAGTCTTTTATTCATGATATTGTACGCACCATCTGCATCTGTATTTAATATAGTATTTTTATCATAATTGATATGGTTTCTAAAAAATCAAGAACGTTTTCTTTATTCTCTGATTTTATAGCTGCTGTCTTAAAACGATAAGGATAATTATTTTCCCTGTCTGTTGCCAAAACAATAAGAAAAGTCTGTTTATCAGTTCCTAAACCTCTTTTACCATTGTGGGATTTGCCACCAATATAAAAACAATCAGCCTCCAAAAATGAAGACTGAAGATCAAAACAGTGATTATCTATTTCCATAAGATATCTTATCTTTCTGCAAAGAAGTTGCGCTGTTTTTCTATTGACATCAATAGAATTGGCAAGTTCTTCAGCAGAAATACCGTTATAAGGTGTAACAAATAAGAAGATACCAAGTAATAAAGTATAAAGAGGCAACTTATTATTTTGAAAGATTGTTCCTACAAAAAGGTTGACCTGATGATAGCAGTGCTTACACTGATAGACATGAGGTCTAGTAGATAAAATTCTGTAATGAATACATCCACATTTAGAACAAACGAATCCAGAGGGATGGAAGATATTGAAGAAGAAATTTCTGCAAGCTTCTTCATTATCAAAAAACAACTTATTAAAAGTAATGAGACTCATAGTTTTAGATTTCTTTTTTGGACTATATTTAGATATATCAATTATACCTCCTGTTTATAATACAATTATAAGTAGGAAAATAAATTGATGTATTGAAAGCAAGTCATTGAACACCGTTTTAAAGGTGTTCAAATAAACAAGTGTCTAAAATGGTCTATGAAAAAATTAAATAAGGAATATATTGAATTATTACAAAGAAATAATAATCGTGCCAAAAATTTTTGGGATTTGGAGGAAAAAATATTTAGAGATAAAAGAAGAATAGGTGTTGTGATTAATATGTGAAAATCAATCACGTTAGAAAATATTTTATAATTTCCAAATGATGATGTTATTACATTAGATGATTTAGATGAGTTTAGTGATGAATTAAAAGAAGCAATGAAAAAGTACATGAGAGGAAGATGAAAATGAGAGAAAAAGAAAAAGCTTATGATTTATTTGAACCAGCTATGGAATCATATAATACTTTTGAAATAAGAAAACTATTAAAACAATCGCTTAGACTATATCCAAATTTTACAGATGCTAAAATAGAATTGGCACTCCTTCTTGAAGATGAATTTAAACGTTTAAAAGAACTTGAAAAATTAGAGAAATTAGAAAAAGAATATTTGGAAGATGAAGGGTATTTTACAGAAAACAATATTTCACATTTTTATGGGATATTAGAAACAAGACCATATATAAGATTGGTTTATTTAATTGCGTCTTTATATCAAGAAATGGGATCATATAGAAAAGCAATTGAATTATATGAAAATGATAATATGGGAGCAAGATATTCATTAATGGGACTATATGCAATGTTAGAAGAACCAGACAAGATGTTCGCAATCATTGAAAGATATCCTGAAGATAGTGTACCAACACATTTGTTTCAATTTGTTTTAGCATATAAGCAATTAGATTATACAAAGGCTAGAAGACATTTAAGAGCTATACAAAGTCATGTACCAGAATTCAAACACTTTATACATGGTCAAATAGACGAAGATGATATGGAAAAAGAAGAAGTGCCAGGATATTATCACGCATATTCATTGGAAGAAATTATTATGTACATGAGAGAATTTCATACACTCTTTTTCAATGAATCAATTCTTAATTTTATGAATAAAACTTTTAAATAGTTATATTTGTGCATGGAAGACTTTTATTCATATTTGATAATATGTAATGGAAAAAGGAGATTTCAAAAATGACTTTATTAAGACGTCATTTAAGAAATCTCTCTTTTGTTTATTGCTTAATTTGTTTTTATATACCTATTTAATAATTATGGACAATCTTTTATTTGAGTTCCACAGTTTGAAATATAGGTGATTCACATATATTTCAAATTTCTAAATCCTCATGTAGTTTGCTGAAATGAGACTTTATAATTTAATAAGGAGTTTTGCCTTTCCCATATTGATTTGTAGTTGAAAAAAGTGTCTGAGATTTAATCAAGAAGTTCTCTTTTTTTTCTAAAAACTAACCTCATTTAAAATTTAAAGGAAGAAGAAACAGCTCTCACTAAATATTTAATATATCAAAATAATCATCTTATGAACTATAGACACTTTTGTATTATTCAATAAAGTCTTTTAAAGATTACAAAATACACATTTAAACTATATATTACTCTTTATATTGAAATTTATAGAAATTTTATTATAATAATGTAGTATTTTAAAAAATAATCTTAAGCAACAAAACAATGACTTCAAAGTTTTGTTGCAATTGATGTATTGGGGAGAGGTTTGTAGTATGATTCAATTTTTTAAATCAAATATTGAACCAAATAAAAAACTAAGACTTATAGAAATATGGATATTAGTTTTATTATGTGTGTGTTCAGTGATATCTGTTTGTTTAGGTTTTTCTAAAGTTCGTTCTAATGTTGGGGAAGTACAATATCAAGGAACTATTGATATGGTAAGGAATATAGATGAAGAAGACTATGATTCAGATAGTATAATTTGTGATGTTATTTATACAAATGGAGATAAAAAGTTAGTTGTTTCTTATCCATATGAAGAATATGAAAATTTAGAAGACACAACAATTGTTGCTTATGAGTATGAAACATCAAATGGAACAAAGTTATATTTTGATCACAATGATATGACTCAGGATGAAATTCAATATACATATCAACAAGTGATGGCAGAAAATTCAATGGCTATATTTAATCTAGGAACATCAACATTTATCTTAACATTATCATTAGCTATCATGATGTTATTTTCTAAACAATTTACAACATATGAAAAATCATGGTTTATGAGCATCATGGTTTTAGCAACTATTTTTTCAGTTGCTTTTCCAGAAGAAAGTGCTAATGGTGTGAATGGAATTGTGATTATGTTGCTTTACTTATTAGATACATTCTTAAATATCCTTTGTGAATTATTAATTTCAAAACAATCACGATACAATTTCCTTGTTTCAGTTCTTGTAGAAATTGTTGAAATCTTAATGTGTGTTGTCTTAATGTATAGATTTGCAACTATGGCTGTGACTTTCTTCTTTTGGTTGCCAATTGATATTATTAGTTACATCAACTGGTCTAAACATAGAGACGATGAAGAAGATGAACTTACGATGGTTAGAAAACTAAAAGGATACCAAGAAGTTTTGGTTATTGTTGGTATTGTTGTATGGACAATCGTTGTTGGATATTTTATTAGTGGATTAGACATTGCAACAGATTTCTACCACAATAAAACATTAGAAACAGCTATTATTTATATTGATGCCTGTGCATCAGCAGTAGGTATTGCGAACGGATTGTTTATTTTCTTTAGGTTAAGGGAACAATGGATTGCATGGTATATCTGTTCATTCCTAGAAGCCATCATTAATATTATTTCAGGACAATATGTCTTATTGATATTAAAAGTTGGATATTTTACAAATACAACATATGGCTATATCAAATGGAGCAAATATATTAAAAATCATCAAGAAAAAGAAAAATTATCATTATTTTAATTTTGGTGGACTTGAGAATATAAAGTAAAACTGATACAATAAAACATGTAAAAAATATATAAGAAAAATAGGAGAGATAATTATGGCAATTGCAGCAGGAGATTTTAAAACAGGATTAACTTTAATCGTTGATGGTGATCCATGCCAAGTTTTAGACTTTCAACATGTCAAACCTGGTAAAGGAGCGGCTATCTTAAAAACAAAGATGAGAAACTTAAAAACTGGAAATATTCAAGAAAGAAACTTTAATGCGTCTATTAAATTTGACCAAGCGAATATTTCTAAAAAATTAGTTCAATATTCTTACAATGCAGATTCTACATATTATTTCATGGATTTAGAAACATATGATACTTATGAATTAACTGAAGAACAAGTAGGGTTCAATAAATATTTTATTGTTGAAGGATCTAATGTTCATTTAATGTTCTTTGATGGAATGTTATTATCAGTTTCAGTTTCAGAAAAAGTTGAATTAACTATTGTGGAAACAGATCCAGCTATTAAAGGTGCACCATCTAACCAAACAAAAGATGCTGTGACTGATACAGGTTTATCATTAAGAGTTCCACAATTCATTGAGCAAGGTGAGAAAGTTATTGTATTTACAGCAGATGGAAAATACGCAGGAAGAGCTTAATTAAGCTCTTTTTAAAACTATGAATAAAGTTGTATTAATAACAGGTGGAGCGAAAGGAATTGGAAAAGCCATTGCATTAGAACTTGCAAAAAATAATTATGATATTGTGATTAATTATTTAACATCCCAAAAAGAAGCAATGGAATTAAAACAAACAATTATTCAAAACTATGGTGTTCAATGTTTAGCTATAAAAGCAGATATTTCTTTAGAAAATGAAGTTGATCAGATGATCACAACAATTGAATCAAAGTTACAAGGTGTAGATATTTTAATTAACAATGCAGCTATTGATTTATCGAATTTATTTCATTTAAAAAATGCTGAAGATTTTAAAAGGACATTAGATGTCAATGTTGTAGGAGCTTTTAATTGTAGTAAAAGAGTTTATAAACATATGCTTGAAAAAGAATATGGAAGAATCATTAATATATCTTCTACAAATGGAATCAATACATATTATCCAATGTGTATTGATTATGACGCATCAAAGGCTGCTTTAATTTCATTAACACATAACTTAGCATTTGAATTTGCTCCCTATATTCATGTCAACTGTATTGCACCTGGTTTTATAGGAACTGAAAATGAATTAGATGGATATGATGAAGAATTTTTAAAGCAAGAACAAGAAAAAATTATGGTCAATCGATATGGACAACCAGAAGAAGTCGCATATCTTGTCAAGTTTTTAATTAGTGATGAAGCAAACTTCATTAACAACACAATTATAAGAATTGATGGTGGACAAATAGGAAGCTGTTAATGCTTTTTCTAAACATAAATAAGATGATAAAAAGGCTATGAATCACAGCCTTTTTGTTATCTTATTTGTTTTTCATCTTTGTAAGTGCAAGTAAAATAGAAAGTTTTCCATATTCAAAAGTTAAAGCTCCTTGCATATATAAAGTATAAGGTTCAATAACGGGAGCATCTGCACTTAATTCAATAGTGCTTCCCTGTGTAAAACTACCACTTGCCATAACTTCATCAAAAGGATATCCTGGCATTGGAGCAGGTAAAACATGTACAAATGAATCAATAGGACTTGATTCTTGAATACCTTGAGTAAAAGTGACAAGATTTTCTTTTGTTTCAAGTTCTAATGTTTGAATAATATCCGTTCTTTCATCATTATATTTAGGAGAAACATTTTTATATCCTAATTTTTCTAACATATATGAGGTAAACACAGCCGTTTTCAAAGCATTTTTAACAGCATGAGGTGCCATAAAAATACCTTTAAAGAATGAATTATTTAAATTAAAATTTGCACCTAAATCTTTTCCAATACCTGGGGCTGTTAATCTTTCAGCAACCATATAAATAAGATTACTTCTTCCAGCAACATATCCACCTGTGGAAGCAATTCCTCCACCAAGATTCTTCATCAAAGAACCCACTACAACATCAGCTCCAATATGTCCAGGTTCTTTCTTTTCTACTAATTCACCATAACAATTATCTACCATGATAATAACATCTTTATTCACTTCTCTTATTTTACTAATTATACGTTCTATTTTAGAAATTGTAAGAGAAAGCCTATGTGAATATCCTCTTGATCTTTGAATCTCTACTAATTTAACATTATTTTCTTTTAAACGTTCAATAATTTTAACTTCATCAAACTCATTATCAATAAGATCAATTTGTTCATATTTCACACCATTTGCCTTTAAAGATTGACTTGAATTTCCACTTAAACCAATCATTTCTTGTAAAGAATCATAAGGTGCACCTGACAAGGAAATCATTGTATCACCATGTTTTAATAAAGCAGAAAGTGTTAAATACAATGCATTTGTTCCACTCATTATTTGAGGCCTTACTAATGAATCTTCACATCCAAGTACAGTTGCAAATATTTTTTCTAACTTATTTCTTCCTTCATCATAATTCCCATAACCATTAATATCGGCAAAGTCAGAATAAGATACTTGGTTTTCAATAAAAGCAGATAAAACTCTATTTGAATTATTCAAACAAATATCATCAATATTTTGATAAATATTTTTTAACTCTAAATCAGATTGTTTTGCTAAAGCCATTAAATCCTTATCTATTTGTTCTAAAATCATAAAATCATTACACTCCTTTATATAACCCTTATCATATTATACATAAAAATAGTTAAGATTCAACATCTCACTTATAAGGAATGAATTGAAAAGTTTTATATTGCAATTCTATGATGAAATATAATAAAATAATAACGAAAAGGATATAATAAGTTTATAAATATGGTTAATTGATAAAGGAAATGACTATATTAACAAATGGGGGATATAATGAAAAAAATTGTTATAAGAAACGAAGAAGAAAAGGACTATAAAAAAGTAGAAACACTCACAAGAAAAGCATTTTATAATATCTATATACCAGGATGCATAGAACATTATTTAGTACATATTATGAGAAGTCATGAAGATTTTATTAAAGAATTGGATTTTGTTGTGGAAATAGATGATGAAATCATAGGAAGTATTATGTATACCAAAGCAAAACTCGTTGATGAAAAAGGAAATCAAAAAGATATTTTAACTTTTGGTCCATTGTGTATAGATCCACAATATCAAAGACTAGGCTATGGAAAACAATTGATAGAACATTCTTTTATCAAAGCAAAAGAATTAGGTTATGATGTGGTTGCGACATTTGGAAATCCTGGTAATTATGTTAGTTGTGGATTTAAAAGTTGTCAAAGATACAATATATGTTTAGAAGGAGATGTCTTTCCAACAGCTATGTTAGTCAAAGAATTAAAAGAAGGGGTTCTTGATGGAAGAAAGTATTATTACTATGATAGTCCAGTTATGCAAATTGATGAAAAAGAAGCACAAAAATATGATGAGAGATTAGAAGAAAAGTTGGAGAAAAAAGTATTGCCATGCCAAGAAGAGTTTTATATCCTTGGTCATTTAACAATAAGTGATTAAAAAAGTATCACTGTAATAAAAATTTTTCGTGATTTTTTATTAAAACAATGCTAAAATAAACACATAAAAAAGGAGTGAATAATATGATTAAGATTGGTATTGTCGGTTATGGAAATCTTGGACGTGGCGTTGAAAGTGCTATAAGCTATAGTCAAGATATGGAAGTTGTTGGTGTTTTCACAAGAAGAGCACCTGAAACAGTAAAAGTACATACAAATGTACCAGTATTTCAAATGGATAAATTAAATGAAATGAAAGGAAAGATTGATGTTTTAATCTTATGTGGTGGAAGTGCAAATGATTTACCTAAACAAACAGTTGCTCTTGCAAGAGATTTTAACGTTATTGATAGTTTTGATACACACGCAAAAATTCCTGAACATTTTTCAAATGTTGATAAAGCAAGTGTCGCTGGTAAAAATATCAGTATCATCTCAGTTGGATGGGATCCAGGTTTATTCTCATTAAATCGTTTATATGGGCAAGCAATTTTACCACAAGGGCATGATTATACTTTTTGGGGTAAGGGTGTGAGTCAGGGACATTCTGATGCAATTAGACGAATCGAAGGGGTTAAAGATGCAAGACAGTATACAATCCCAGTAGAAGAAGCTATGCAAAAAGTACGTTGTGGAGAAAATCCTGAACTTTCTACAAGACAAAAGCACACACGTGAATGTTTCGTAGTCGCTAATGAAGGTGCGGATTTAAAAGCTATTGAAGAAGCAATTGTGACTATGCCAAATTATTTTGCTGATTATGATACAACAGTTCATTTTATTAGTGAAGAAGAATTAATGAGAGATCATCAAGGTATTCCTCATGGTGGAGTTGTGTTAAGAAGTGGTGTAACTGGTTTTGATAATGAAAATAAACATGTTATTGAATATAAATTAACATTAGATTCAAATCCTGAATTTACTTCTAGTGTATTGGTTGCTTATGCAAGAGCAGCTTATCGTTTATCAAAAGAAGGACAATACGGTTGCAAAACAGTTTTTGATATTGCACCTGCTTATTTACATCCTGCATCAGCTGAAGATTTACGTAAAAATTTATTATAAAGATTTTATAAGACTTCATGTATAATTGAAGTCTTTTTTTCTTGACTATACAGTTACTGTATAGCTTATAATGAAAGCAATGTTATAAAAGAAGGGAGGGTTATCGTGGAAATACGTTTATCAGATCATTTTACATATTCAAAATTATTAAAATTTGTTTTTCCAACAATTATCATGATGATTATCACATCCATTTATAGTATTGTTGATGGATTTTTTGTTTCCAACTTTGTAGGAAAGAATGCTTTTGCAGCAGTTAATTTAATTATGCCAGCATTGACTGGACTTGTTGCTTTTGGTTTTATGATTGGAACAGGTGGAAGTGCATTAATTGGTAAGACTTTAGGAGAAGGACATCAAAAACGTGCGAATCAATATTTTACTATGCTCATTTATGTGACTATTGTTGTAGGTATAATATTATCAATACTTGGTTTTATTTTTATACGTCCTATTTCTCAAATGTTAGGTGCAACTTCATCGATTATAGAGGAGTGTGTCATTTATGGAAGAACAATTTTGTTTGCGACAACATTTTATATGCTTCAAAGTTGTTTTCAAAGTTTTCTTGTGACTGCTGAAAAACCCAAAATGGGACTTATCATTTCGCTTACATCAGGAGTTATGAATATGGTTCTTGATTTTCTTTTTGTTTATGTTTTTCAAATGGGTATTTTTGGAGCAGCACTTGCAACAGCATTAAGTCAATGTGTTGGTGGGATTATTCCATTGATATATTTCTTTAAAGAAAATACAAGTTTATTGCATTTTGTAAAAACAAAATTTGATTTTCAAGCATTAAAAAAAGCATGTTTCAATGGTTCATCAGAAATGCTAACAAATCTATCAGCTTCTCTCGTTGGGATTTTATATAATTATCAACTTATACATATTGCTTCAGAAAATGGAGTTGTGGCATATGGTGTGATTATGTATGTTAATTTTGTTTTTATGAGTTTATTCTTTGGTTATCAAATAGGAGTCAGTCCTATTGTCAGTTATCATTATGGAGCACAAAATACTCAAGAATTAAAAAATATCTTTCATAAAAGTATAATATTAATAATAATAACTTCACTCTTGATGACGATAACGAGTCATATTCTTTCATTACCACTCTCACAACTTTATGTAGGTTATGATGTAGAACTGATAAAAATGACAACAACAGGAATGAAAATTTACGCTTTTTCATTTTTAATATGTGGCTTTAATATATTTGGTTCAGCGTTTTTTACAGCATTAAATAATGGACTCATTTCTGCTATTATATCTATTTTAAGAACATTGGTATTTCAAGTCCTTGCTATTTTGATTCTTCCTTATTTATGGGGATTAAATGGTGTATGGTTTGCTATTGTTGTTGCAGAAGGATTAACTTTTATTGTTACTGTGTTATTTTTATTTTTTAATCGTAAGAAATATCAATATGTCTAAGGCACAACTGTTTACTCAGTTTAAACTTTATGGTAGAATAGATAAGCTAATCATAAATAGAAAGGAAAAGATTATGAGTAAAGTTATTAAACTAGGAAATTATAAAGGAATTGAAGTCAGTGTTAAAAAAACACCTGTGACTGATGAAGAAGTTGAAGCACAAATTCAACAAATGGTTGCACAAAGTACATCTTTAGAAGAAAAAGAAGGAGATGTTGCTGTTGGTGATGTGACAACAATTGATTTTGAAGGATTTAAAGATGGAGTGGCTTTTGAAGGTGGAAAAGCTGAAGGATTCCAATTAGAAATTGGTTCAGGGCAATTTATTCCAGGATTTGAAGAACAAATGGTTGGAATGAAAAAAGGTGAAACAAGAGAATTAAACTTGACTTTCCCAGAAAACTATCAAGCTGAAGATTTAGCAGGTGCTGATGTTATTTTTAAAGTTACACTACATCAAATTAGTACAAAGAAACAAGCAGAACTTAATGATGAATTTGTAGCAACATTTAATAATCCTGAAATGAAAACAGTCGAAGATTTAAGAAAAATGATGAGAATGTCTTTAGAAGGGCAACGTGCTCAAGAATTCAAAACAACTACTGAAAATGAAATCTTAGGAAAATTAATTGAAGAAAGTGAAGTTGAAGTTGATGAAGAAGATATTCAAAAAGCATTAACTATGCAAATTCAACAAATGTCTATGGAAATAGCACGTCAAGGTATGCAATTAGAACAATATCTTCAAATGTTTGGTATGACTATGGAAGCATTAGAAGAACAAATGAAACCATCAGCTAAACAACAAGCTGAATTTGAAGTTATTATTGATGAATTAATTCATGTAGAAAATATCAATACAACTGATGAAGAAGTTGATCAACAAATTGAACAAATTGCAACAATGAATCAAATGAGTAAAGAAGATGTTTTAAAACAATTAGGTGATGCTGATTTAAAGAAAGATTTAAATAGAGTTAAAGCAAGTCAACTTGTTTTAACAAGTGCAATTGTTAATGAAGGATAAGTGAAAGTGGATACAAATATCCACTTTTTCTAATAATCATGAAAATCATTTATAAATATAATCAATGAAGATTTTTTAATTGACCTATTATTCGATCATCACTCTTTTAAGATTTTATATTTTCATATATAATAGGTAAAGATGAATGGAGGTATGACCATGAAAAAAATAACAATAGGAATATTAGCACATGTTGATGCTGGTAAAACAACATTATCTGAAAGCTTATTATATTTATCAGGAAATATTAGAAAATTAGGAAGAGTGGATCATGGGAGTACTTTCTTAGACTATGATAATCAGGAAAAGCAAAGAGGAATTACTATTTATTCTAAACAAGCTAAGATTCAATGGAAGAATTGTGAAATGACTTTTATAGATACACCAGGGCATATTGATTTTTCTGCTGAGATGGAAAGAACTTTACAAGTATTGGATTATGCAATCGTTGTGATGAATGGATTGGATGGTGTTCAAAATCATACAAAGACAATTTGGGAATTATTGAAACATTATCAAATTCCTACATTTATTTTTGTTAATAAAATGGATATGCCTCAAGTGAACCAAAAACAGTTAATGAATGATTTCATTTCTTTAGATGAAAAATGTTTCGATTTTAGCCAACTCACAAATCAGGTTTTAGAAAATATTGCATTAGTAGATGAACAATTACTCAATGAATTTTTAGAAACAGGAAATATATCTCAATTTTCATTAGCTAAGGCTATTCAACGTAGACAAATTTTTCCATGCTTCTTTGGTTCAGCATTAAAAATAATAGGTGTTCAAGAATTTTTAGATGCTATTACATCTTTAATGATAGAAAAACAATATCCTCATCAATTCGGTGCAAGAATTTTTAAAATTACAACTGACGAACAGGGGCATCGTTTAACTCATATGAAAATAACAGGTGGAAGTTTAAAAGTCAAAGAAACGATTCATGATGAAAAGATAGATCAATTAAGACTTTATAAAGGCTTAAAGTATGAATTGGTTAATGAAGTCTATGCGGGTGATGTTGTAGCAGTTACAGGATTAAAAAAGACAACAGCAGGAATGGGACTTGGATATGAACAACAAAATTCGCAACCTGTATTATCCTCTTATATCAATTATCGTTTGGTATTACCTCAAGATTGTTCTTATCATGAAATGGTTGAAAAGTTGAAGATATTGGCAGATGAAGATCCAAGTTTACATATGAATTTTCATCAAGATATTACAGTTCAATTGATGGGTGAAATTCAAATAGAAGTTTTAAAAAATGTCATTAAAGAACGTTTTCATGTTGATGTTGAATTTGACCAAGGTCAAATCGTTTACAAAGAGACAATTCAAGAACCAGTTATTGGTGTAGGGCATTTTGAACCATTACGTCATTATGCTGAAGTCCATATTTTATTAGAACCATTAGAAAGGGGGAGTGGTCTCCAGTTTATAAGTGATTGTTCAACTGATATTTTAGATCAACATTGGCAAAGATTGATTTTAACACATATGGAAGAAAAAGAACATTTAGGTGTTTTAACAAGATCACCTATTACAGATATGCGATTAACATTATTGGTTGGAAAAGCACATTTGAAACATACCGAAGGTGGCGATTTTAGACAAGCAACTTATCGTGCAATAAGACAAGGATTGAAAAAAGCACAGTCGTTATTATTAGAACCATATTATCAATATCGTTTAGAAATTCCACAAAATTATTTAAGTAAAGCTATTTTTGATATTGAAAATATGAAAGGTGATTATGAAATTAAAGAAACTTTAGAAGATAAAGTTATTTTAGAAGGAAAAGCACCTGTCAGATTAATGAAGAATTATCAAAATGAAGTGATTTCTTATACCAAAGGACAGGGGAAGATTTATTGTTCTTTAAAAGGATATGAAGAATGTTTAAATCAAAATGATATCATTAGTGAAATGGCTTATGATAGTGAAAGTGATATTGAGAATCCAACGGGTTCCGTTTTTTGCTCACATGGTGCAGGGTTTTATGTCCCATGGAATGAAGTTCAAAATTACCAACATTTAGAAAGTGGAATCAAAAATCATGATTATCAAGAAGTCCCCATACAAAAAACATATCAATCCAGTGATGATGAATTAGAAGATATTTTTACAAGAACATATGGGCCAGTGAAAAGACGTTTATCAGATGACTTTACTTATCGTCAAGAAGAGCATGTTCCTGTGAAAATTGTAAAACCATTACCTGAATGTTTATTAGTAGATGGCTATAATGTTATTCATTCATGGTCAGAGTTAAAGGATTTAGCAAAACATAATTTAGATGCAGCGAGAACAAGACTTATTGATATTTTGGGAAATTATCAAGGTTATAAACAGTGTACATTAATTATTGTTTTTGATGCCTATAAAGTCAAAGGAAATATAGGAACAAGTGAGCAAATTCATAATGTTCATGTTGTGTATACAAAAGAAGCACAAACAGCAGATATGTATATTGAAAGAACAACACATGAATTAAGTCAAAATTATAATGTGATTGTTGCAACTTCGGATGCTTTAGAACAAATGATTGTTATTGGACATGGAGCAAGACGTATGTCGTCAAGGGAATTAAAATTAGAAGTTGAATCCTTGACATCAAGACAAAAAGAAGAATTTGATAGAAAACAGGAAAAGAGTAGAAATTTTTTGTTAGAAGATATTCAAAATTTTGAACCAAAAGAATAAAAGCATATTCGTTGTCAAAATAAAAATGATATGTTAGACTCAGTATATAAAATGAAAAAGAAAACATAATATAGAAAGAAAGGAAGATAATTATGTCAAATGTAATTCATGCAAATACTCAAGAATTTAAAGATTTAGTTTCAAACAATGAAGTTGTTTTTGTAGATTTTTTTGCAAATTGGTGCGGGCCTTGTAAGATGCTAGCTCCTATTGTAGAACAATTTGCTGATAAACACCCTGAGGTTAAGGTTGTGAAAATTGATGTTGATCAAGAACAAAGTCTTGCTATGGAATATCAAGTTCAATCTATTCCAACTTTAATAACTTTAAAAAATGGACAACCTGTAGCTAGACAATTAGGATTTATGCCTTTAGAAGCATTAGAAGATATGATCAAATAATGGAGTGTAAACTTCATTATTTTTTTGTTATAATGGGAAAGATTGGAGGGAATATTATGACTGAAAAAGAAAAGGCAAAATTAGGTTTACTATATGATGCTAATTATGATGAAGAGATTTTAAAAGAAAGAGAAAGAATTAATGATTTATGTTTTGAATATAATTCTTTAAAACCATCTATGCATCATCAAAGAAAAGAATTAATAAAAACAATTTTAAAACAAACAAAAGAAAATTTTACAATTATGTCTCCATTTTACTGTGATTTAGGAAATATGATTATTGGTGAGAATTTTTACTCTAATTATAATCTTGTTGTTTTAGATGGAGCAACAGTTACTTTTGGTGATAATGTTTTTATTGCTCCTAATTGTTGTTTTTCAACAGCAGGACATCCTATAGACGCAAAACAAAGAAATCAAGGTTTAGAATTTGCTTATCCTATTACAGTAGGAGATAATGTATGGTTTGGTGCTCATGTAACAGTTTTACCAGGAGTTAAAATTGGAAATAATAGTGTCATTGGTGCTGGAAGTGTTGTTACAAAGGATATTCCTGATAATGTTATTGCAGTTGGAAACCCATGTAAAGTTTTAAGAAAGATTAATGAAGAAGATAAAAATAAATACAAAAAATAAATTCTTTACAAAAGAAAATAAGTATGTTATATTATGTTCGTAGCCGAACTAACAAAGAGGTGGTACTATGTATCGGGATACAGTAGGTCACAGAATAAAAACAGTGAATAATCTTATGAAAAGACATATGGATAAAGTTTTTGGTCATAAACCAGATAGAGCAACCCTTATGCATATGTGGATTATTGGTTTTCTTCAAAAAAGAGAAGAGGAACATTTGGATACTTTTCAAAAAGATATAGAAGCTGAATTTTCTATTAATCGCTCTACAACATCTGAAATGTTAAAGTTGATGTGTAAAAAAGGTATGATTCAAAGAGTACCTGTGGATTATGATGCGCGTTTGAAAAAAATTGTTTTAACAAATCAAAGTCGTGCTCTTAATAACAAAGTAGAAAATCAAATGAAAATTGTTCACAATCATCTTGTAGATGGATTAACTGATGAAGAAATCGATACACTTTTATCTATTTTAGATAAATTAATAGTCAATCTTAAGAGAGAATTATAATCAGGGAAACCTGATTTTTATTCCTTTATATAGTTTGCTAACGAACTGTTCGGTAACGTATGAAGAAAGGATGGTTATATGATTAAAACATTATTTCGACAAGTCAAAGAATATAAAAAAGATTCTTTAATGACAATCATAACAGTTATTTTAGAAACTTGTTTAGAGATTCTCATTCCATTATTAATGGCAAGTTTAATTGATAAGGGAATTGAAGCCCAGAATATGAATGCGGTGATGAAATATGGGTTGATAATGTTTGTCATTGCATTAAGTACATTATCATTAGGATTTTTAGCAGGTAAATATGCAGCAAGAGCTTCAACAGGTTTTGCAGCAAATTTAAGAGATGCGATGTATACAAATATTCAAACATTTTCTTTTTCAAATATTGATAAATACAGCACAGCAGGTTTGGTTACACGTCTTACCACTGATGTCACAAATGTTCAAGTCGCTTATCAAATGATTATTCGTATGTGTATTCGTGCACCTATTAATCTTATATGTGCTTTATTTATGGCTTTATCTATTCATTTTGAGCTAGGGAGTATATTTGTTTGGGCTATTTTATTTCTAACAATTTGTCTAGCATTGATTATGATGAAAGCAATGAAATATTTTAATAATGCTTTTCCTAAATATGATGATTTAAATGAAAGTGTTCAAGAAAATGTCGTTGGTATTCGTGTTGTTAAGTCATTTGTAAGAGAAGAATTTGAAAATGAAAAATTTAAAAAAGCTTCTGAGAATATTAGTCGTTTATTTACGAAAGCAGAAGGAATATTAGCATTTAATAATCCTGTGATGATGATAAGTGTTTATGGTTGTATTTTGCTATTATCATGGTTAGGTGCCAAAGCAATTGTGGGTGGAACTTTGACAACAGGTGAACTTACAAGTTTATTTAGTTATATTATGAATATTATGATGTCACTTATGATGTTATCAATGGTGTTTGTTATGATTACAATGTCACTTGCATCTGCAAGAAGAATTACTGAAGTCATTAATGAAAAATCAGATTTGGTTTCACCTGAATCAGCTTTAACAACAGTAAAAAGTGGATCTATTACTTTTGATCATGTGAGTTTTTCTTATAAACATGGAAGTGGAGAACCTGTTTTAAAAGATATTGATTTGCATATTCATAGTGGTGAAACGATTGGGATTATTGGTGGAACTGGAAGTGCAAAAAGTACATTGGTCAATTTAATTAGTCGTTTGTATGATGTTGACTCAGGAAGTGTCATTGTTGGTGGAGAAGATGTAAGAAATTATGATTTGGAAGTTTTAAGAAATGAAGTTTCTGTTGTTTTACAAAAAAATATTTTATTTAGTGGAACAATTCTTCAAAACTTACGATGGGGAAATGAAGATGCAACACTTGAAGAATGTCAGGAAGCTTGTCGTTTAGCATGTGCAGATGAATTTATTCAACAGTTTCAAGATGGCTATAACACATATATTGAACAAGGTGGGACAAATGTTTCAGGAGGTCAAAAACAAAGATTGTGTATAGCAAGAGCGTTACTTAAAAAACCTAAAATTTTAATTTTAGATGATTCTACAAGTGCTGTTGATACTGCCACTGATGCAAGTATTCAACGCTCATTTGAACAACGTATACCTGATACAACAAAAATTATTATTTCTCAACGTATTTCAAGTGTTCAAAACGCAGATCGTATTTTGGTTTTAAATGATGGTGTTATTGATGGATTTGGTACTCATGATGAATTACTTCAATCAAGTGATATTTATCAAATGATTTATGAAACACAAATAAAAGGAAGGGAGGAAGCATAATGAAGAATAATGAATTAGTAAGATTACTCAAACGTTTATTTAAAAATCATGGATTTGCACTGATTATTGTTTTTGGGTGTATTATTGGAAATGCTTTGGTTAATGTTCAAGGAACATTGTTTATGCAAACATTAATTGATGATTATATTATTCCTTTGATGAATAGTGCTTCTCCTGATTATTCTGGTTTGTGGAAAGCTTTAATGAGAGTTGCGACATTTTATGGAATAGGGGTACTTTGTGCTTATGTGTTTAATCGTATTATGGTAACTGTGACTCAACATTTCTTAAGAGATACAAGAGATGAGTTATTCGAACATATGGAGTCTTTGCCTATTCGTTATTTTGATCAAAAAACACATGGAGATATTATGTCTATTTATACAAATGATACAGATACATTAAGACAGGTTGTCAGCCAATCTATTCCACAACTTGTATCAAGTGCAATAACGATTGTCACTGTCTTTGTTTCCATGTTAACTTTAAGTTTTCCTTTAACTATGGTTAGTTTAGTCATGTTATGCTTGACTGTTTATATGTCTCGTAAAGTTGGTTCTTTATCAGCAAAATATTTTATGAAACAGCAAGTGGAAACAGGGAAAGTGAATGGGTATATTGAAGAAATGATTTCTGGTCAAAAAGTTGTAAAGGTTTTTAATCACGAAGAAAAAGCTATTGAAGATTTTAGAAAAATCAATAGTGATTTAAGAGAAAGTGCTTATCAGGCACATAAGTTTGCAAATGTTTTAA
Source organism: uncultured Erysipelotrichales bacterium (assembly GCA_910586805.1). Classification (GTDB taxonomy): domain Bacteria; phylum Bacillota_I; class Bacilli_A; order Erysipelotrichales; family Coprobacillaceae; genus MGBC140090. The sequence continues at coordinate 23,887 of CAJUJC010000015.1, forward strand.
TGCCTATTACAGTTCAAATTGGAAATATTTCTTATATTGTTTGTGCTATTGTTGGAGCAACGCTTGCATTAAATGGGTATGGTGCGATTACAATTGGAACATTGGTATCTTTCTTAACTTTAAATAAAAGTTTCAATAATCCAATTGGTCAAATTTCACAACAAATCAATAGTATTGCTATGGCTCAAGCTGGAGCTAAGCGTATATTTGAATTATTGGATCAAAAAAGTGAAGATGATCAGGGAATCATTACATTATGTCGCGTGAAATATGAAAATGGACACATGGTTGAAACCAAAGAAAGAACAGGACATTGGGCATGGAAACATCCTCGTCAAGATGGAAGTGTCGAACTTGTAGAGATGAAGGGTGATATTCGTCTTGAAAATGTTGATTTTGGATATGTTGATGATAAGATGGTTTTACATGATGTTCATGTTATAGCGAATCCAGGTGAAAAAATTGCTTTTGTTGGCGCAACAGGTGCAGGAAAAACAACAATTACAAATTTAATTAATCGTTTTTATGATATTCAAAATGGAACGATTACTTATGATGGTATTGATATCAAGCTTATAAAAAAAGATGATTTAAGGAAATCATTAGGTGTTGTTTTACAAGATACACATTTATTCACTGGAACTGTTATGGATAATATTCGTTATGGTCGTTTAGATGCAACAGATGAAGAATGTATAGCTGCTGCAAAATTAGCAAATGCTGATATGTTTATCAATCATTTAGAAAATGGATACCAAACAATGCTAAAAGGTGATGGATCATCTTTATCACAAGGACAAAGACAATTATTGGCAATCGCAAGAGCAGCAGTTGCGAATCCTCCAGCATTAATTTTAGATGAAGCAACATCTTCAATTGATTCAAGAACAGAAAAATTAGTTCAAGATGGTATGGATAAATTAATGGAAGGAAGAACAACTTTGGTTATTGCTCATAGATTATCTACAATCAAAAATAGTGATTGCATTATGGTATTAGATCATGGAAATATTATTGAACGTGGAAATCATGAAACTTTAATGAAACAAAAAGGAAAATACTATCAGTTGTATACTGGTGTTATTGATATGGATTAGGACTTATCTTTTAATGATAAGTCTTTTTTCTATTTACTCTTGTCAAAAAATTGATTAAAATAAGAAAAAAGGAGAGAAGTATGGAAATAACAAAAGACGTTTTATTAAGTTTATTAGATGCTTATGCATATGAAATTGTGTTTGTAGATAGAAATCATACTGTTCAATATATGAATAAAACAGCTATGCAAAGATATGGAGAAAGAGTAAAGATTGGAAGAAGTTTATTTCATTGTCATAATGAGGGTACAAAAGGGAAAATAGAAACATTTTTAAAAAGAGCTGATGAAGGTGAAGATGAGATGTTTCAAGTCTTAAATGGAAAAACAGGAGAAAGAGAATTTTTTGTGCCTGTTAGGGACAACCAAGGAAAAGTAATTGGTTATTTTGAAAGACATGAAGTTCATTGGGATGAAAGTTATCCTGAGCAATCAGTGTTTGAATATTGGAAAAATAGAAAAAAAGATTTATCTTAGGATAAGTCTTTTTTTGTGTAAAAAGAAAAAATCCTTTGAATAGGATTTCATAATCATTCTAAAGTGTCTAAACGCTGTTTTTCATAATCTTTAAAAACATAACTAGGTTCTTCTAAATATTTAGCATATAAATCCATATCTTTAATCAGTTCACTATATGGATCATCTTTTTTATTTTTATCACTATGTTTTGAAATTGCATTTGTAATAATTTCAATCTCTTCATCATTAAAATCAATTAAATATTTTTTGAGCATTTGAGCTGATCTTATTCCGTGTTGGAAAGAACTATGATTAATCATTTGCGCATAGTCATGAAATAAACCAATGATACTGGCAAGTTCACTATTTAAGTTTCTTTTTTTTGCATAAATTTGACACAATGCACAAACTTGAATGCTATGAAAATAAGCTCTTTGTTTATAGATTCCATGACATTTTTCTTCAATTTTTTGATAAAATATATCTTTTAAATCTTCATATCTATTCATCGTCTTAGCCC
>CAJUJC010000016.1 GCA_910586805.1 uncultured Erysipelotrichales bacterium
AGAAAGAGATGTGTGAAATATGGGATAAAATCAGAAGAGATGGAGAAGCATTAGGAGAAGTTCGTGGTGAAGCCAGAGGTAAAGAAATAGGCAGAGAAGAAGGTAAAATATTAGGCAGGGAGGAAGGTAAAATATTAGGAAGAGTTGAAGGCAAATTAGAAAATCTACAAACATTATATAATGATGGAATACTAACAAAAGAACAGTATGAAAGATATACAAATGATATTAAAACACCATTCATTTAATTCATCTAAATATTTGTTATATAAAGAGCATATAAGTTAATAAACACATAAAAAGTATTAGGAAGACAATTAAGTTCCTAATACTTTTCCTTTATAAAATATCTTTAAGTTTTAATAAATTTTCTTGTGTTGTGGACCAACTTGTTGCGAGTCTAATAACAGTATGATGATCATCATATTTTTCCCAAAAACTAAAACGTACTTTTTCCTGTAATAATTTGTATTGTTCATTAGTTAAAATAATAAATTGCTGGTTAGTAGATGATTCTAAGTAGAAGGGATATCCTTTTTCTTTGATAATATCTTTTAATAAATTAGCCATTTTGATAGCATGTTGACTTATTTCATAATATAAATTATCAGTAAATAAGGTATCGAATTGAACACCTAATAAACGTCCTTTTGCAAGTAATGCTCCATGTTGTTTAATAAAGGTTATAAAATGAGCAGGTGTATTGTTTTTTGTGAAAACAACAGCTTCACCACATAAAGCTCCAACTTTAGTACCACCAATATAGAAAACATCACATAGTTTTGCTATATCTGGCAATGTAACATCTGTTTGTGAACTTGTAAGACCATAACCTAATCTTGCTCCATCTAAAAATAAAGGTAACTTATATTCATGGCAAATAGTAGAAATATCTTCTAATTCTTTTTTTGTATATAAAGTTCCATATTCAGTAGGATGTGAAATATAAACCATTCCAGGGAAAACCATATGACTATGATTTCCATCATTATAAAAATCTTCTAGAAATTGTTTTAAAGTAGAAGCATTTATTTTTCCTTGTATTTCAGGAATTGTTAAAACTTTATGCCCTGTATATTCAATAGCTCCTGCTTCATGTCCTGCAATATGTCCTGTTGTTGCAGCGACAACTCCTTGGTAACTTTGTAACAATGAGTCGATAATAATTTGATTTGTTTGTGTTCCTCCAACTAAGAAATGAACTTCAGCAGTTTCACATTCACAAGCTTTTTTAATTTTTTCTTTAGCACTTTCACAATAATGGTCATTGCCATACCCAGATAAAGATTCCATATTTGTCTTGATAAGAGCATCTAAAACTTTTGGATGAGCTCCTTCAGTATAATCACTTTCAAAATATAACATTTTCATTCCTCCAAAAATAATATTTCATACATTATAACATATAAAAAGTGCTCCTAAGAACACTTTTTATAATTTTTCACATTCTTTTAACCAAGCAGTAACACTTGCATCACTTGGCATTCTTAAATCCCCACGAGGACTTAAAGCAACACTTCCCACTTTTGGTCCATCTGGAATACAAGAACGTTTAAATTGTTGTGTAAAGAAACGACGATAAAAGAGTGTTAACCATTTCTTGATAGTAGGTGCATCGTATTTATCAGTAAATGCAATATTTGCAATTCTAAATAATTTGGCAGGTTCATAATGAAATCTTGCATGATGATACAAGAAGAAATCGTGCAATTCATAAGGACCAACAATATCCTCAGTTTTTTGGACAATCTCATTATCTTTTGCAGGTAATAATTCAGGAGATACAGGTGTGTCTAAAATATCTTTTAGAATTGTTTCTAAAAGTTGACCTTGATATAAGGAAGCAACATAATCAACCAAATATCTAACCAACGTTTTAGGAACTGAAGCATTAACTGCATACATACTCATATGATCTCCATTATATGTTGACCACCCTAATGCAACTTCGGATAAATCACCTGTACCAACAACAATCCCACCTTCTTGATTCGCAATATCCATTAGCACTTGTGTTCTTTCTCTGGCTTGGGCATTTTCATAAGTTACATCATGGACATCGGGATTATGATTTATATCTTGAAAATGTTGGTTAACAGCCTCAGCAATATTTACAGTTAGAGAAGTTACCTTTAATTCCTTCATCATATTTAAAGCGTTATTTTTTGTACGAGACGTTGTTCCAAAACATGGCATAGTTACAGCAATAATATCAGTAGATGGATACCCTAATTTTTGAAAAGCCATACTTGCAACTAATAAAGCAAGCGTTGAATCCAGTCCCCCTGAAATTCCTATAACAAGTTTTTGAATATGTGCTGCTTTAATGCGTTGAATCAGACCATGAATTTGAATATCAAAAACATCTTTGCATCTTTTGGCACGTTTTGTTTCATCATGAGGAACAAAAGGATAAGGGTCATAATAACGCTCTAATTCTAAAATATCATCTTCTAAATCAAAACCAATATATGTATAGTCATCATAAGCATTTTCATATGTAGACATTTCTAGACGCTCACTCATTAATTTATCTAAATCGACATCACTATAAATAAGTCCTTCTTCGTATAATACAGATTCTTCTAATAAAGTTCCATTTTCATAAATCATATGGTGATTACTAAAAACGACATCTGTTGTAGATTCTCCTAAACCAGCATTGCAATAAGCATAGCCACAAACAAGCCTTGCACTATGAGAAGAAACAAGCATACGTCTATAATCTGCCTTTGTAGCAAGTTCATTACTTGCTGAAAGGTTGACAATCAGTGTTGCTCCATTTAAACAATGTCTTGTACTTGGAGGCATAGGTGCCCATAAATCTTCACATATTTCAATAGCTATTTTTAAATGTTGTTGTTTATTAGCCTCAAAAATAATATCAGTACCAAAAGGATAATAATAACCATTAATCATAATTTCTGTTGTTTCTTTCATCGCTTTTGCAAAATGTCTACCTTCATAAAACTCATGATAATTAGGAATATATGTTTTAGGAACAATTCCTAAAATTTCTCCCCTATTGATAACAATGGCACAATTATATAATTGGTTCATATGTAATAATGGTGAACCAATGATAATAACCATATTTTTATCTTTTGTATGATTTTTAATTATATCTATTTGTTTATATACTTCATTTAATACTCTTTTTTGGTGAAATAAATCTTCTATTGTATATCCTGTTAAACATAATTCTGGAAAAGTTAAAACATGAATCTTTTCATTTTCTGCTTTATTTATATATTCCATTATCTGTTTTGCATTATATTCAACATCAGCAAGTTTGACATCAAAACTTGCACAACCAACTCTTACAAATCCATCTTTCATCATATCTCCTCCAATTGCATTTATTATAACATAATATGAGTATAAACAAAAATAATGTTTATAGTATTATGGTGTGAATATTTTATAAATTTTTATTGACAGTAAGTTTATACCGTGTTACTGTATTAGTGTATTAATACAGTAAGGAGTGGTGAATGTGAGTGATTTTCAGGCTAATGTTCCTATTTATCTACAGGTTATGGAAGGACTAAAAATGAAAATTATGAGTGGAACTTTACAGCCTGGTGATAAAATAGCCTCTGTAAGAGAATTTGCTTTAGAATTAGGAGTTAATCCCAATACAGTACAAAGAGCTTTTATAGAACTTGAAAGAGAAGGTTTTATTCGTACTGAAAGAGCAGTAGGAAGATATGTAGCAGATAATCAAAAATTGATTGATGATTGTAAGAAGCAACAAGTAAAACAAGAAGTTCATCAATTTGTTGAACGTATGAAAATGCTAGGAATGAGTAAGACAGATATTATAAAATATTTGGATGAGGAGGAATAAGTATGAAGGAATTAATTGAAATTCATAACTTAAGTAAATCATATGGAAAAAAAGAAGTTTTAAAAAATATTGATTTAAGTTTATCTGGAGGAAAAATTGTTGGATTGCTTGGACCAAATGGAAGTGGAAAAACAACATTAATTAAGATACTTAATGGTTTATTAAAAGATTATACAGGATGTATTACGATTGATGGGAAACCTATTGGGATACATTCAAAAGAAATGATATCCTATTTACCAGATGAACCCTATTTTGAAAATTGGATGACAACAACAGATGCATTAAACCTATTTAATGATATGTATAAAGATTTTGATCTTGATAAAGCCTTATCATTAATGGATAGAATGGATTTGGAAAAAGGAATTAAGATTAAAGAGTTGTCAAAAGGAATGAAAGAAAAATTTCAATTAACACTTGTTATGTCACGTAAAGCTAAGATTTATATTTTAGATGAACCTATTGGTGGTGTTGATCCTGCAGCTAGAGATTTCATCTTAGATGTTATTTTAAATAATTATGATGAAGATGCTATTGTACTTATATCAACACATCTCATTTCTGATATTGAAAAGATTTTTGATGAAGTTATTTTTATAAAAAAAGGAACTATTGTTTTGCATGAAGATAGTGAAGAATTAAGGGCGAGAAAACAAGCTTCAATTGATGAGATATTTAGGGAGGAATTTAGATGTTAAAATTAATGAAATATGAGTTTATACATTCAATGCGCACCTTTCTTGTTGCTTTTGTTATATTTTGGGCTGGGTGTATTTTGTTACCATTTGTTACAAATAGTTTTATAGTGAATATCCCAGTTATTGCAATTGTTTTTGCAGTAGGATTTTCATTTTTAACTATTGGTATTATAATAGCTTTATTTGTTAGTGTTGTTGTCAATTATAATCGTTCTATGTTTAAAAAACCAGGTTATTTAACATTAACATTACCTGTATCTACAACAGAACTTATTTTATCTAAACTCTTAACCACAATTATTTGGTTGGTGATAGCGAGTGTTGTTATGATGATAGGCATTTTTATGATTATTTTTATTGAGGGCATGAGACAAAATTTATTTACATTTGATGCTTTTGTTGAACCTATTGTAAGTTTTTTTCAAAATTGTATTCGAGTAGTGATTCATTATCCTTTTAAAACATTATATGGAATTATTTTATTTTTCTCACAATTAGTCATTTCTGTTGCAGGAATTTTCTTTTCATTAACAATTGTGCACACAAAATGGTTTCGTAAATATCAATTGGTTTTTGGTATGATTATTTATCTTATGATTAATTTTATTATAGAATGGTTAGCAATTGTATTATTTGGAAGTTCATCATTTATGTATTTATCAACTGAAACACATTCTATTTTATCTAATCTTTATTATATTTCTATTGGTTTATTCTTTATATTTGGAACAATTTATATAATTGATCATCATATTGAAATTGAATAAAAACAAAGGTCATCACTACGATGACCTTTTATAATAGATGTATATTGTTTTCTTCGCATAAATGCATTGTATCTTCATCCCATAATGAAGCTTGAACTTCTCCAATATGAGCTTTTCTTAAAAAGAACATACATAAACGACTTTGACCAATTCCTCCACCGATACTTAGTGGCAAAATATGATTAATAATATTTTGGTGATAAGGTAAAGACAAACGTTCATTAGCATTGGCTTTATCAAGTTGTTCTTTTAAAGTTTTATCATCAACACGAATCCCCATACTAGAAATTTCTAAAGCATCATCTAGTTGAGTGTTATAAACAAGAATATCAGCATTCAAAGACCAATCATCATAATCAGGTGCTCTTCCATCATGTTTTTTTCCTGATTTTAAAACATCCCCAATTTGTAATATACAAACAGCCTTTTTCTCTCTAACAATTTCCTTTTCTCTTTCTTTGGCAGTAAGAGTAGGAAATAAATATTCTAATTCTTGAGAAGTAATGAAAAAGATCTCTTCAGGTAAAATAGATGCACCAAGTTGAGGATAGTGTCGAATCATTAAAAATTCAACATCTAATAAGGCATTATAAATCTTATTAATAACTCCTTTTAAATAATCCATATGTCTATCTTCTTTAGAAATGACCATTTCCCAATCCCATTGATCTACATACATAGAATGAATATTATCTAATTCTTCATCTTTTCGAATTGCATTCATATCAGTATATAAACCTGTATGTTGTTCAAAGTGGTATCTATGCAAAGCATCTCTTTTCCATTTAGCAAGAGAATGTATAATTTCAATTTCATTATCATTATTTAATTCAAACGATGTAAAAGAAACAGGTTTTTCAATGCCATTTAAATTATCATTAAGTCCAGTATTTTTTAATAAGAATAATGGTGCTGAAACACGAGTTAAACGCAATTGTTCAGCTAAACGTCTTTCAAATGTATCTTTAATCATTTTGATTGCAACTTCTGTTTCGATTAAATTCAAATGTGGTGTATAATTCTTAGGAATTATGATTTTACTCATACAAAAAACTCCCCTCATTTTTTAATATAGGGTTATTATAGTATAAAGAGTGTATCAAGTCAAAGGAGAAATCAATAATCTCTCATTATTTTAAGAAATATTGATCATCAAATTAATATTTTTAAATAGGAATGTGTAAAAATTTTAGTGTAAATATATTTTTTATCCAAAAATTCGATAAATAGTAAAAATAACTATATAAATATATAATTTTTCTAATTATAATTGACTTATAAAGTAAAATTGCATAAAATGTAACAAATAATAATAGGGGGATTGACTATGAAAGAAAAGATGTATTTAAGTACAAGAGGAAATCAAAAACCATTAAATTTTTATGAGGCTATTTTACAAGGAATTGGTAGTGATGGTGGTTTGCTTGTACCTGATTTTGATATAGAAAAAAAAGATTTAAAAAGTTTACAAAATTTGAATTATGTAGACATGGCAACTGAAGTTATTTCAGCATTTACACCTGATGACGTAAAGGAAGATATAAGACAGTTATGTCAACAAGCTTATGGAGATGGATTATTTCCAAATGAAGTTGTTCCAGTTGAAAAAGCAGGAGATACTTATATTGCTGAATTATTTCAAGGACCAACAGCTGCATTCAAGGATATGGCTTTATCAATTTTACCTCGTTTTATGACATTTTCATTAAAACAAAAAGGTGAAGAAAGAGATGTCATGATTTTGGCAGCAACTTCTGGGGATACAGGAAAAGCAGCTTTGGAAGGTTTTAAGGATGTAGAAGGAACATGTATTAAAGTGTTCTATCCTGTTGATGGGGTAGCACCTGTTCAAAAACAACAAATGGTAACACAAGATGGAAATAATGTTGAGGTTATTGGGATTCATGGGAATTTTGATGATGCTCAAACGGCTGTTAAAAAAGCATTTAATTCACAAGAATTAAAACAATTATGTAATGAACATCATGTTTTTCTTTCATCGGCTAACTCTATTAATATTGGAAGATTAATCCCTCAAATTGTTTATTATTTTTATTCATATATGACTTTGGTTAATCAAAAGGAAATTGAATTAGGTGAAGAAGTGAATTTTACAATTCCTAGTGGAAATTTTGGTAATTGTTTAGCTGGATATATTGCAAAGAATATGGGATTACCTATTCAAAAATTTATTGTTGCTTCTAATAAGAATAATATTTTAACTGATTTCTTTAATACAGGTCGATATGATGCAAGAAGAGATTTCTATAAGACAAATGCACCAGCAATGGATATTTTGGTATCAAGCAACTTAGAAAGATTGGTTTATTTCTTATGTAAAGATTCTTCTAAGGTGAAAGAATATATGGATAGTTTAAATGAAACGGGAGTTTATGAAGTTGATCAAGAAGTTTTTGGTGTTGTTCAAGAATATTTTAAAGCAGGATGGTTAAATGAAGAAGATGTTTTAAAGACAATTAAAGAATGTTATGAAGAAAATGGTTATTTATTAGATACACATACTGCTATTGGCTATGGTGTTTATAAACAATATAAGCAAAATAGTCATGATGATACAAAAACAATCATATTATCAACAGCTTCTCCATACAAATTTCCTAAATCAGTGTTTACTGCATTAACTGGTGAAGATTTAGATGAATATGAAGCTATTGATGCATTAAATCAAAAAACGAATATTCCTGTTTCTAAACCATTAGTAGGAATTAAAGACAGACAAGTTTTACATACAAAAGTGATTGATAAAACTGAAATTGTTGATTTTATTGGTGAACAAATTAAGGGGATGTCATTATGAGAATTAAGGTAAAAGTTCCTGCAACAAGTGCGAACTTAGGACCAGGATTTGATGTTGCTGGATTAGCAGTTACTTTATATAATACTTTTGTATTTGAGTTATTAGATGAAGGATTAGAGATTACAGGTTGTCCTGAACAATTTTGTAATAGTGATAATTTAACTTATCAGGCATTTGTCGAAGGTGCAAAAGCTTGTGGATTGGATTTTAATGGATTACGTATTGAATGTAGTGGAGATGTTCCCTATACAAGAGGGCTTGGAAGTTCTTCAACATGTATTGTTGCTGGAATTGTAGGAGCGTTTGCATTTATGGATCGTTATGATGAAAGACAAACGATTTTAGAACTTGCGACAAAAATTGAAGGGCATCCTGATAATGTTGCCCCTGCGATATTTGGTGGTTTGACTGTTTCAGTTATGAGTGATGGTGTGACAACTTTAAATATTCCAGTCAAACATGATTATCGTTTTGTTGCACTGATTCCGCCATTTACATTATCAACTGAGAAATCACGTTCAGTTTTACCACAACAGTTGCCAAGAGCTGATGCAATTGCTAATGTTTCTCATTTGGCATTGATGGTAGCTTCTTTAATTAATGGTTATGATCATGGGTTAAAGTTAGGCTTTAAAGATCGTTTACACCAACCTTATCGTGGGACTTTGATTCAAGGTTTTGATGAAATTATGGATATCTTAGAAAAAGATGAAAATGTTTTAGGATGTTATTTATCAGGAGCAGGACCTACAATTATGGCTGTTATTAGAGCAGAGGATACAAAAGGTGTTGTTCGTATGAAAGAAAATCTTGGTGATTTATTGAATGATTGGCAAGTTGAAAAATTAGAATTAGATATGCGTGGATATACATGTGATTATGAATAGGGAGCAATCCCTATTTTTTTGTTTAGTATTTAATAAGAGGTTTCTAATGTCACTTTTAGTAAAATATTCTATATTAAAAACACTTTTCTATAAAAGGGATAACATCTAATAATGTATTATAAATTTTTATTGTTTGTTTGACATATTTTTCTTGAGGATACTTTAAATCTGGAATACAAATAACAGGAATATGAGCATTATAGGCAGCCTGAATACCTGCTTCACTATCCTCTAAAACAAGTGCTTCATTAAGTTTGATATTTAATTTTTCACAAGCCTTTAAAAAAATATCAGGAAATGGTTTTCCTCTTTGAATATCAGTTCCAAAAACCATATCATCGAAAAAATGTGTAATATGATTTTCTTTTAAAATCTTTTTGGCACGTGTTGGTAAACTTGAAGTCGCAATAACTATTTTGTAGTTGTGTTCTTTTAAATATTCTAGTAACTCTATAACTCCTTCTTTTAAAGAAACTCCATTTTTTTCAAATAAGTTGTTTTCAATATTTGTATATAAATCAATACCTTCATTTATTTTAAAAGGCACTTGAAATCTTTTTTTAATATTTTCAATAGAGGTTTTCATTGGCTTACCAGCAAACTCCTCTACATATTCTTTTAAAGTTAAATCATAATTATAATCTTTTAAAATTTGTTTATAAACTTGAAAACAGATAATTTCAGTATCTACCATTAATCCATCCATATCAAAAATAACAGCTTTTAACATTGATAATCACTCCCTTACAATAATTCAATTATATTGGAAATAAAAATGAAATAAAGAAAAATAAGAAAAAAGAAAATAATTTCTCGATTTTTTATCAAATATCACAAATTATTGAAAACTATTTCTCAATCAAAAGACGAAACATTGTTTTTTCTATGTTTATTCATATAATAAGGGCGAAAAGATAAACATGAGTTTGTGAGGTGATAGGATGGATGAATTTTTAAAAGATATTTATATAGATTGTTTCAAGCAATGGATACTATATAAAAAGTCAACAAAGTGTCAAATAGATTTGGCTGAAGACCAAAATATGATTTATATTTATACTCAATACAGTAAAAGTACAATTATGTTTTATAAAACGAATATTATAGAGTTTTCAACAATAAATCTAAAAAATAATAACACTGAATTTTATTTGCACTTTCAATTTCAAACAATGAAACATGCTATGGAACTCTTTAATGAGATGTTTAAAACAATTCAAGAATTAATAGACAAACCCATATTAAAAGTATTGTTAAGTTGTACAAGTGGACTAACAACAGGATATTTTTCTGATCGTATAAATGAAGTTATAAAATTATTGATGTTGGATATAGAAGTTCATGCCATTAGTTATAATCATTTATATGCAGTTGCACATGATTATGATATGATTATGTTAGCACCACAAATTTCATATATGTATGTGAAAACGTGTGAGGTTTTAAAAAATCAAATTGTTTTGAAAATACCTCCAACTATATTTGCTAAGTATGATGTAGCGAAGATGCTTTCTTTTATTGAAAAAGAAAAATGTTCTAGGAACATTGAGGTTATTGGTAAGTGTAAGGAACCAACAGTTTTTCTTCCTTTTGGTAAGGAAAAGTTTTGTATATAGTATTAATTAAAAAATAAGGGATAAAGGAGTCTATATGATAAATTATAAATTAGTTGCTTTTGATATGGATGGAACTTTATTGAATAGTCAAAAGCAAATATCGAAAAACAATATTAAAGCTATTGAAAAAGCAATAGAAAATGAAAAAATAGTCATTTTAAATACAGGAAGATGTCCAGCAGAATTAGAAGAATTTTTTGAAAAAATAGATATTCAATATTTAAATTGTGTAAGTGGGGCATTTGTGTATGATCGAAAAAATAATATTATGATTTATTCAAAAACTTTAGATATAGAAACTATAAAACAATTATTATCTATTACGAAAAAGGAGGATACAATGGTTCAGTTACTAACAAAAGATTCCATTGTAGAAAAGAGAAAAATAGCCCAAATGGATAAGTATCATATGGGTGTTTATCAAGATATGTATGAAAGAGTGACAACAAAAGTGGATGATTTATACAAAGAGTATGAAAATAATCCTTTTGATGTTGCTAAGTTTAATATTTATCATATATCTCAAGAAGCAAGACGACGAACAAAACAGAGAATATTAGATTTGAATTTAGATGTAGAGATGGCTGATGCAGAAGAAACATCTTTAGAGATTTCAGCAAAATATGTGCATAAAGGGGTAGGGTTGAAGAAATTATGCGAGTATTTAGATATTTCAATGTTTGAAACAATAGTTGTTGGGGATGCTGATAATGACAAAGAAGCTTTGAAAGTTGCAGGATTAGCTATTGTGATGGCAAATGGAAAAGAAAGTGTTAAAGAACTTGCTGATGTGGTCGTATCTGATAATGATCATGATGGTTGTCAGGAAGTCATAGAAAAATATATGCTTTAATGAAGGTAGAGTTATTATGTTCTTTTTTTGGTATGTGGTATAATAAAAAGGGTGATGGTTATGAATATATTTACAAAAATAAAAAATATTGATAGTTTTACACATACTGAGCAAGATTTAGCAGACTTTATTTTAAGTCATCCATTGGATATTATTAATTGTGATATACACGAACTTGCAAAGATAAGCTATGTGTCAACATCTACAATTTATCGTTTTATTGATAAGTTGGAGTTAAAAGGATTGTCTCAATTAAAAATGCTTGTTTCTTCACAATATGAAGACTATATACAAGAACAAGATGATACAGACTACAATTATCCATTTAAAGAATTTGATACACATCATACAATTATTCATAAAATGAATTCTTTATATCACCAAACATTAACGGCTACTAAGAATTTAATAGATTTAAAAGAATTGATGAAAGTTGTTCAGGTTTTAGATGAAGCACAGCGTATTCTCATTTTTCCAGGTGTTGGAAATATATATAGTGCAGGCTCTTTTGAACAAAATATGAAGGAGATAGGGGCAAATGTCATCATTGAAACATATCCTTATCACCAATACTTAGCATCTATTGCTTCTCATAAGAATGATGCAATCATTATTATTTCATATGCCAATCGTGCAACAGGAATGTTGGATATAATGAAAGAAGCAAAGAAAACAGGAGCAAAGGTTATTTTGATTTCTTCTACAAAATACAATCCACTATTTGATTATGCTGATTATCAACTCTATTTTTGTTCATATGAAAATAAAGAAGAAAAGATTGCTTCATTTTCATCAAAACTTTCGTTACAATATTTATTGGATTGTTTATATGCCTGTTATTTTAATAGAAGATATAAAGAGAATCTTAATTATCGTATTCATTCTTATAAAGAACTTTAAAAGCAAACTCCTTACTAGGAGTTTTTGTTTATATTGTATTAATTATTTTTACATTGTTAAAGATATACAATGATAATTTTTTTAAAACAATTGAAATGCTAGCATTTTTAAAAAGAATATATTAATATAATACAATATGGATGAAAGAGGTGAAGAAAATGGGACATACACATACAAAAAGAATGGTACAAGGTGCAATGATTGCAGCGTTGTTTGGTGTGTTATCATTAATCAATACATATACAGGAAGTTTATTTGATATATTCATTTGTTATGGGATGGTTGTTCCTTTGGTTTGGTATGGATATACTTATAGTATCAAAGATAATGTCATTGTATGTGTTGTATCAATGATTGTTATTGCAATGGTCGGTTTACCATTTTTTGTGATATCTTCTTTTTCATCATGTTTGACTGGTTTGTTTATTGGAGAAGCACTCAAAAGACAACTATCTAAAGGTAAAATCTTGTTGGGAACTTTTGTTGTTATGCTTATGAATAATATATTATTATATGAGGTTTTTGCGGGATTGCTTCAAATGGATATTGTTGATGAGATGACATTAATGTATCAAGAAATGGTTGCTATTATGCCTCAAATTGCACAAAGAGTATCATTAGACATGATGATTTCTATTATTCCAATAGTGTTAATCATCATGTCAGTTATGGAAATGTATGTTGTGATTTTAATATGTCAGTTGACTTTGAGTAGATTAAAAGTACAATTTCCAGGAAACTTTCATCTTGCGACAATGCATTTGAGTGAAAAAACAGGGTTGGTTGTTGCAGGATTTATGTTTTCATCTTATTTGTTACAAAACTTTATGAATGTTGAAAGTATATATCTAACTTATATATATATGTTAGGTGTATTTACTTTTGCATTACAAGGATTATCTTTTGTATTGTTGTTTTTGATTATGAAACAAAGAAGAGGGTTGGTTATCCTTGCGTTCCTTGCTTTGTTTATACCTATGGTGAGTACAATTTATGTTGTTGTTGGAATCATAGATATATTTAGTGATTTAAGGCGAAATTTATTGTATAATAACAATAATGATGAGGAGGGTGAGTTATGATTAAGAAAATACTTCAACTACGTAATCTCATTATGGTGTTGTTAGCTGTTGAAAGTGTAACTGTTTTTTCATTGTATTTATTTACAGGAGATGGCTTATGGTTTAGTTTTGCTATTTATGTGTTTATTAAAAATTTATTGTTGTTTATGTGTTTTATTTATATGACATATTTAAGTGATAATAATGCTATGAGTGTGACAGAGGCTTTAAATGCTGATGCGAAGAATGCATTTTTGTTTGGAGGTATTGGTTTAATTCAATATGATGAAACAAGAAATGTGATTTGGACAAGTGATTTATTTAAGGAATTAAATATCAATATTATTGGTGTGAAGTTATTAGAATGGCAACCACATTTAGCTTCTTTATTTGAAGATGAAGACATTAAAATTATTGATATTAAGGGGAAAAAGTTTGAAGCTTATAATAGTCAAGAAACAAAGTTAATCTATTTGAAAGATGTAAGTCAGTTTTTGTCTTTACAACAAGATTATCAAGATCAACAAGTTTGTATGGCTTATATTACAATTGATAACTATGAAGAAACATTGGAAAATGCTGATGAACCTAAGATGGCTTTGATTCAATCACGTTCAAGACAAATTATTGTGGATTGGGCTTATTCTAATGGAATTATTATTAGAAGATTTAAATCGGGAGGATATTTGGCTTTCTTTAATGAAAGAATTTATCGTAAACAAGTTGAAAATAAATTTGCAATATTAGATGCTTTTAAGGAAATGTCTAAAGAATTAGATGAAGTGATGACTTTAAGTATTGGTATTGGAAAAGGTAGCCGTGTATTAAGAGAACTTGATGATATGGCATCAGCTGCATTGAATTTAACTTATTCTCGAGGAGGAGATCAGGTTGCTGTGAAATCTGGTGATGATAATGTTAAGTTCTTTGGAGGTAATAGTGATACTTATGAAAAGAGTAGTAAAGTTAAGGCAAGAGTTATTGCTCAATCGTTAGCAGGACTTATTAAAAATGCAGGACATATTTTAATTATGGGACATAAAAATTCTGATTTAGATTCTTTTGGTGCTTCTTTAGGGGCTGCAAGAATTGCAGAAGCTTATGGAAAAAAGGTAAATATTGTTCTTGATTTTGAATCTATTGAGTCCAAAACAAAAGAAGTTGCAAAGATGGTAAGAAATCATACTCAATACAAAGGTTTGATTATTTCGCCAATGGAAGCTATGGAGTATGTGAGTAAAAATACACTGTTGATTGTTGTAGACAATCACAAGCCAAGTCTTGCCATTTCTAATGCTTTATTAGAACGTGTGAAAAATAAAGTTGTTATTGATCATCATAGACGTGCTGAAGAGTTTATTAATGCTCCTGTTTTAACTTATTTAGAACCTGCTGCTTCAAGTACAGTAGAGTTGATTGTTGAAATTAGCGAATATCAACATATTGATTTGAAGTTTAATGAGTTAGATGCAACAATTATGTATGCAGGTATGTTGGTAGATACGAATTATTTTAAACAACGTGTAGGCGTAAGAACTTTTCAGTCTGCTGCTTATTTGAAAGACTTCCAAGCGAATGTAACAATGGCATATGAATTTTTAGAAGATTCTTACAAGGAAACAGTTGATAGACTAACAATTACGCAAAAAGCTTATCAATATAATCCATATATATTGATTGCGGTGGCGACAAATGATAAAGAATATACAAGAACGACACTTGCTAAGTCTAGTAATGTGATGTTAGAGGTCAGTGGGATTAAGGCATCATTTACAATTGGTAGGGTTGCTAAGAATATTGTAGCTGTGAGTGCAAGAAGTACAAAAGATATTAATGTCCAGATTATTATGGAAAACATGGGTGGTGGTGGACATTTTTCAATGGCGGCTGCACAATTTGAAGATAAAAGTGTTGAAGAAGTTAAAGATTTGTTAGAAGAAACAATTGGTTTATATTTAGAAGATAGAGGTGAAATGTAATGAAAGTTATTTTAAAACAAGACGTAAAAAAAGTTGGAAAAAAAGGTGAAGTAGTGACAGTTGCAGATGGATATGGACAAAACTTTTTGATTAAAAATGGTTTGGCTATACTTGCAACATCTTATGGAAAAGAAATTGTTGCAAAGCAAGAAGAAGAGGCAAGGTTACAAGATATTGAAAATAAGAAAAATGCTGAAGAGTTAAAAAAAGTGATTGAAGGATTAACTCTAGAATTTAAGTTGAAATCAGGTAAAGATGGTAGAACATTTGGAAGTATTTCTACAAAGAATGTTGTAGAAGAAATGTTGAAAGTTCATGATATTAAGTTAGATAAAAGGAAGTTTATTGATGCAAGACCTATCCAATCTTTAGGTTATACACATTTAAAGGTTGAATTGTATAAGGGTGTTGTTGCAACATTGAAAGTACATTTAACTGAGAAATAGGAGGTAAGTATATGCCAAGAGAGTATCCACATGATTTAGAGGCTGAAAGATCTTTATTAGGATCAATGTTGATTTCTAGTGATGCTTGTAATGAAATTATTACTCTTGCAACTCAAGATGATTTTTATTTAGATAGTCATCGTATTCTTTTTGATGCGATGCTTGCCTTGCAATTACAGGGAAGTCCTATTGATGTAACAACAATTACTTCTTATTTAATGGATAAAAAGGCTTTAGATAAGATTGGTGGCGTTGATTATTTATTAGAATTAAGTGAATCTGTTCCTACAACTGCGCATAGCACACATTATTTAAAGATATTGAATGAAAAATCTTTGTTGAGAAAATTAATTAAACAATCAACTGATATTATAGAAAGTGCTTATAGTGAGGTTGATAATATTAATGATTTTATAGGTGATGTTGAAAAGAATTTCTTAAATGTTACAAGAGATAGAAATGCTGGCGAGTTTAAGAATGTTAAGTCAGTTATCCAAAATGTTACTGATCGTTTGATTATGTTACAAAAATCTGATGGACGTATTTCAGGAGTCAAAACAGGTTATTATGATTTGGATAAACTAACATCAGGATTTCAAAAGGGTGATTTGATTATTTTAGCAGCACGTCCATCAGTTGGGAAAACAGCATTTGCATTAAATGTTGCTTATAATGTGTCTTTGAAATCTAATGAAGCTGTTGCAGTTTTTTCTCTAGAAATGCCTGCCGAACAATTGATTCAACGTATTATTTGCGCAGCTGGTAGTTTGAATGCTGAATCACTTCGTTCAGGATCTATTTTAAGAGAAAATAATGAAAGATATTATGCTGCTGCTGAGAAAGTAGGAAAGTGTAATCTTTACATAGATGATACTCCTGGTATTAGGGTAGGGGAGATAGCAGCAAAGTGTCGTCGTTTAAAAAGAGATCAAGGTTTGAAAATGATTGTTATTGACTATTTACAATTGATTTCAGGACCTGCAAATAGCCGAGAATCAAGACAACAAGAAGTTTCTGATATTTCAAGACAATTAAAAATGATTGCCAGAGAGTTAGAAGTTCCTGTTATTGCATTAAGTCAGTTATCACGTTCAGTCGAAAAACGTGACAATAAAAGACCAGTTTTATCTGACTTAAGAGAATCAGGAGCTATTGAACAGGATGCTGATATTGTTTCATTTATTCATCGTGAAGATTATCAAGATCCTAAAAAAGAAGCTGAAACACAAGGTGCAACAGATATTATTATTGCGAAACATCGTAATGGGGCATTGGCTGATATTCGTTTAATATTCCAAAAACAATACAGTAAATTTGCGAATCCAGCAAGGTCAGATCAACAAATTAATCCATTAGAAGGTGTTAAGGATGTAAGGCAGTAAGCAATTCATAAGTGAATTGCTTTTCTTTTCTATAAAATATATAATGATAAAAAGAGGTGTTACTATGCATATTGCTATTGTTGATGATGATAAATACTTTTTATATATTTTAAAAAAAGAATTATTAATACTTTTTAATAATTGTCAAATAGATTGTTATGAAAATATAAATGATAATTTATACAAAAAGCAATATGATATATTATTTTTAGATGTTATGCTTCAAGAAGTAAAAAGTTTTGAATTTGGACATGAAATAAATATAAAATACCCACATACAATTCTTATTTATATTTCAAGTATAGAACACTTTGTTTATGAAAGTTATAGACAAAATACCTTTTTCTTTATGAGAAAATCACAATTACATAAGGATTTGCTAGATTTCAAAGAAAAATATGATAATATAAAACACAAAGAAAATAATGTGCTATCAATAATGGTTCGTAGAAATATGGTTGATATTTTGCAGTGTGATATACTTTATATCCAATCACATAGAAACCAAATAACTGTAAATACAATTTCAAATAAGTATATAACATATACACCATTAAAGAAAACAATAGAAATGCTAAATGAAAATACTTTTTATCAACTCAATTCATTTACTATCATTAATCTCAATCATGTTTTAAAAATAAATGAGAAAAGTATTATGATGATTGATAATAAAGAAATTATGTTTACAAGATATAGTAAAGATAAATTTATGAAAGTGTATATGGAATTTAGGAGGAAACAATTATGGAATGGATAGGTATTAATTTTATAGAAGCTGTTCTTATAACATGGTTTATTTCTTCTTTGCTTGATGTTGATAAATATAAACATATATATCAAATGATTTTATTTATTACTAACTTCAGTATTATAACTTTATCTAATTATATAAGTATGTATGATTTGTTTTTGACTACATTTATTATTTTAATGAATACTTTTATTTCTTATTACTTTGTGCATAATGAATGGTATGAGATTTTATTTATTGTGTGTTTGGAAGAAGTGTATAATACTGTTGTAATAGTATTGGCTATTTTAATTGTGAATATATTTGAAATACAACAAATAGAAATATTAAGTAAATTGTTTTATTATCTATTGGGGATTTTTATTGTTAAATATTTAAAAAAGGATAGGTTTCATTTTAATAGAAAAATTTATTTGATAATTTCATTTATTTTATATTGTTTGCAGTTTATACTTGGACACTTTGTACTGATATTTCTTATTCTTAATAACCAATTAGTTGATATTTATATTTCATTTATTATTTTATTGTTGTGTGTTATAGGTTTATTTTTTACTATGATTGAAATATCAAAAGTTACTAAAGAGCAACAAGAATTAAAGTTATTGAAACAAGAAATTGATAATGAGAAAACAGTTACATATTTGTATGAACAATTAAAGATTACAAAACATGATTTGAAACATAATTTTGACTTACTAGATTATTATTTAAGTGAAAATAAATATGATAAGATAAAAGAATATGTTTTGGAAAAGAAATTGATTATTGACTCCATGCCTACATTTATTCAATCAAAGAATCAACTTATTAATACTGTTATCAATAACAAAATTATGCTTGCATATGTAAATCAACTTCATGTAGTATGCCATATTGAAGTAGATGAAAGAATAGAAATGAATGATTATGATTTGAATGAATTACTAAATAATATATTAGATAATGCAATAGAATATTGTTTGAATCAAGGAAATGTAAATATTGAAATTATACAAGATGAATTCTTTTTGCATATTAAGGTAGAGAATGATATTTTAAATAATGACATTGATATGAAAACAAAAAAGGACAAGCGTTATCATGGCTATGGAATGAAAAGTATTAAAAAAATAATTCAAAAATATAATGGAAGTTTAGATATAAATATAGATAAAACATTTGAATTAAAAGGGACACTACTATTAAAAAAGTAGTGTTTTTTAGTATTTCTTTACTAAACGTCCTTAAAATCAGCAAAACGTCCTTGATCCATTACATTTTTTGAGATTTTTATATAAAATAAAAATAGAGGAGATGAGATTTTGATACAAACGTTGGCAAATAAAATAACAGAACAATTATTTGAAAATGGAGAAGCAAAAGAAATATTTGAAATACATAAATATGGAATAGAGGTTATGATTTCTACAACATTTAACTTCTTATTATTAATAATAATAGGTTATATGAGTGGACGTTTGGTAGATGCTTGTTTATATTTCTTATTGTTTGGATTTATAAGAAAATTGAGTGGTGGATATCATTGTTTAACATATTTTAAATGTATTTCGTTACACGTTTCACTATTTGTTTTTTATGTATTTACGTATCAGCATTATGTAAATTTTAAAATGATAATATTTATACTGACTATGATTATTTTTATATGGTTAAGTCCTATAAATATGAGGGAACTTAATAATAAAGAATTAAGGTTATATAAAAGATGGTCTTTATTTATTGTATTATTACTCATGTTTTTATCTTTTTTGATAGTATATGATGAAATTATTGTTTATGTTTTATTTGTAGTTTCTATATTAATGTTAGTTTGTATCAAGAAGAAATGAAACAAAAGTTTTTAAAAGTAATCTCATTATTGTCTTTATTGGTTGCATCGGGTGCTATTAGTGGTGCATCTAGGTGGGGTATCTATCAAGGACAAGAAACAAGTGAAATGAAAAAAAGAAAAATATTTTAAAAGGAGGGAAATAAAAATGAAGAAAATAATTATAACTCTTGTATGTTGCTGTTTAACATCTATTTATTCTGTAAAAAAATGTAATGCTATAAACATAGATGAGAAAAATACTATAAATGTTTTAGATGTTATAAATAATCCTGATGAATATCCTAGTGTAGAAATGAAAAAATATTCTTATGAAGAATATAAAGATGTTATAGAAAATGATGATAATTTATCTGAAAGTGAAAAAAATAGAATGATACAAAAAATTTCTACTTTACAAAAATCACGTAATTCAACATACGATTATTGGACATTTAGAGATACTTGTAAAGTTACTATAAATTATTCATGTTATCCATATTTCTATGTTTACACGAATTTTGGTGGACCAAGCCATGAACCATCAGAATTTATAAAAATTCTTAATGCGAATATTAATAGAAATTATAATGGAGTATCTAAACAATTTGGAGGTACATTATACTATAATTTAGAGAATTCAAGGACTATATATTGGGATGTTAATGGAGATTTTTATAATAATGGAACAACTACAGCAGGTGGTGGTATTGAAGTAGGAATTAAAGAATCTGCAACAATTAAATTCTCTATATCTGGAAGTTCAAATCATTTTAGTTATTGTAATAAAACAGGAAGGATTAAAATATGATGAAAAATAAAGAAAGGTATATTATAGTATTTGTTATTTTATTATCGTTTTTTTTACCAGATATTGTTGCAGTACTTCCTAAACCAATGGTTATTTTAACAAGCTCTACAGAAATAAATTGTATTTATTATTTTTCAAAAATATTATTTTTGAATATCACTTTGTATTTTTGTTTGTTTATTTGGCTGAAGTATAGAAAGTAGAGTTTTATTAAATAAAAGATAATAAATATAAGAAATTATATCATCAGTTTGAATGAATTACTAAATAATATATTAGATAATGCAATAGAATATTGTTTGAATCAAGGAAATGTAAATATTGAAATTATACAAGATGAATTCTTTTTGCATATTAAGGTAGAGAATGATATTTTAAATAATGACATTGATATGAAAACAAAAAAGGACAAGCGTTATCATGGCTATGGAATGAAAAGTATTAAAAAAATAATTCAAAAATATAATGGAAGTTTAGATATAAATATAGATAAAACATTTGAATTAAAAGGGACACTACTATTAAAAAAGTAGTGTTTTTTAGTATTTCTTTACTAAACGTCCTTAAAATCAGCAAAACGTCCTTGATCCATTACATTTTTTGAGATTTTTATATAAAATAAAAATAGAGGAGATGAGATTTTGATACAAACGTTGGCAAATAAAATAACAGAACAATTATTTGAAAATGGAGAAGCAAAAGAAATATTTGAAATACATAAGTATGGAATAGAAGTTATGATTTCTACAATACTAAATTTCTTATTGTTAGTTATGATAGGATATGTAAGTAGTCATTTGATAGATGCTTGTCTATACTTTTTACTATTTGGCTTTATAAGAAAATTGAGTGGTGGATATCATTGTTCGACGTATTTTAAATGTATTTCATTATTTATCTTTTATGTATTGACGTACCAATATTATACAAATCTTAAAATAATAATATTTATATTAACTGTGATTGTTTTTATGTGTTTAAGTTCTATAAATATGCGAGAACTTAATAATAAAGAATTGAAATTATATAAAATAATATCTTTATTGATTGTAGGCTCATTAATACTTTTATCTTTTATTATAATATATGATGAAATAATTATTTATGTTTTATTTGTTGTATCTATATTAATGCTAGTTTGTATCAAAGAAAAATGAAACAAAAGTTTTTAAAAGTCATTTCATTATTATCTTTATTGCTTGCATCAGGTGCGATAAGTGGTGCATCTAGATGGGGAGTTTATCAAGGGCAAGAAATAAAAGAAATGAGAAAAAGAAGAAAAATATTTTAGGAGGAAAGAGGTATGAAAAGAAATTATATTTTAAGTATATTTTTATGTATTACAATTATTTTGATTAACATTCCATATAGTGTGTATGCTTCAATTTATGAGGACTCTAATCGATATATAAATGAGTGTTCAAACATGACAGAAAAAGAGTTATATAATTTAAAAATAAAAGATTCAAAAGATGAACTACTAAGGGAAATTAATCAAATAGAAAAAGAATTAGATTCAAATAAAGAAAAAACAATTTTGATTCCATATGTAACAGCTCTAATAGATAAAGAGTCTGATTTTACATCTTCTGAAATCATAGATATGTTAAAAGATGACAGTATTGAAGAGGTATTAAAAAGTGCTTTAGTGAAAATATATATAAATAATAATTTTGATATTAATGAATTGATAGAATTATTACATAATGAAAATATAAGTTTGAATACTAAAAACCATATAGTATCCTTAGCTGATTTAACTTTAATGCAACTAAGTGATATATATTGTAAATTTGATGGTTCATTTATTGTTATTGCAATGAAAAAAATGATTACATTAGATAATTTGTATGCTTATACACTTTCTAAGGATATTATTTTTAATAGGACTAGGGAAACTTCGGATGATAAACTTTTATCTAGTTGTATAGCAATTGGTGAATATTATAATATCAATAACATTTCTATTAAGAATGATGATCCTATATTAAATGAATTGAAAGAATTATATTTATTATCAAAAAATGAATTGCTAAGGGATCAAGCTATTTATGCATTAGGGAAAATGAATAATTTGGATGTTTTTGAAAATATATTAGACAATAATACTATTGATAAAGAACTGAAGATAACAACTATTGAAAATAATGTTGATTTAATAATAAATAAAATAAATAAAAATTATTCTAATAATGATTTTATTCTAATTAATAAAGCTATGAGAATACATCCTATTTTAGATGTTGGTGAAGCATTAGAAAAAAATATATTAAAAATAAACACATACAATTTATCACAAACAGAAAACGAAGTTTTGGAATTAATTGATTTTATAGAACAAAATGGTGTAAAAGGAGTCAATATTAATGAATAAAATACATAGAAGTTTTTCATATCTCAATATTATTTTATTATTAGTTTTACTTATGTCAATAATTTTAAATATTAATCACATTGAAGTTGGTGCTGCTACAAGTTGGAAAGGATATGCAGTTTATAGAGATGGAGTGTTTAACACATATGATTATCATGCTGCTATGATGGTGGAGGATACTAGAGTTAATAAAAGTAAGCCTATTATTCATGCAGTTGGGTATTTTTCACCTGTTAGATTAGATACTTGGTCAGAATTTATGGGTGGAAAAAATTTTGTGGGAATATGTAAACCTAAAAATTGCACAATTAATAGTACTTTGGCAAATTCTTTTGTATCAAAGGCTAGAGAATTAAATGGAATTTCATATACTGTATTAGATCAAATTGATTATCATTCAGGTACTTCAAAAGTAACACCTTCACAAATAACTGATTTAAGATGTGATGGAGTAATTGAATATGTATATGAATATTATGGGTATCGTGTTGGGGGAAGTGATGCTAACTGGGATATAACTAAAAATACAAGCGCAAATAAAACACAACATTCTGGATTAAGGATTACTCCAAAGGAACAATGTAATTATTGGTTAACTAAAGTATCAACAAATTTACCATAATGTAATTATTTGTTATGTATAGTATATAATTTAAACTAAAGAATTGTAGAGATTTATGATTTGCTTTTTTGTATCTTAGTATGTATTATCCTTTAGTAAAAGAATAAAATAAAAATATATAGATAAAAGTCATTCTTTGTGATTATATGTATTTTTAAGATGCAAAAGGGAAAGGAATGTTGGGGTAATATGGTAAATAATAAAACAAAAAAGAAAAATACTAAAATAATATTTATCAGAAGTACTATATCTCTTTTTTGTGCATTACTGATTAAACGTGAGTATATTAGCAAGATTACAGATAATTTATTAGTAGATTTTATCCTTTATGTCATTGTGTATTATGCATTTGAATGTTTGTTTTCATGTTTGATAAAATTATTTTCATACGTGATGAAATTAGTAGTAAAAAGGAGAAATAAGATCAACTAAATTTAGAGAGGATTAACTTTAGAGAAAATAATTTATAATTGAGTGATTTCTTTATTTGATTTGATACTTTTTGTTTTATTTTTAAGTTTATAAACTTTCTTTTCAATTGTGGATAGAATAGGATTATTTTTCTGTTAGTCAAAATAAATTAACTATGTCTAATAAGGGAGTTAAATCTCTAGAGCTTTTTTTGAAGTTTTATTATCTTCTTTATAATCAATGTCAAAAAGAGATGGGATTATTTATATGAAAAATATTATTATTAAATTTTTAGGAATGGTTATTCTTATGATAGTATCCCTTTGTGTCAACATTAATGCAATTATGCAAGGGCATGTTTTTATCGTTAATATATTAATGACAATTATGTATATATCTTATTTGATTTGGTTTTTGAAATATGCAAGTCAGTATATTCAAACAAGTCAAACTATATCAAAATTATATGATTTTATTTGGGGTTGGTATATTTTTGCAACTATTATGTCATATGCTATATTCCTCACTTATATCAACAATATAGATAATATAACAGTATTAGCAATTCCATTATCACTTTTATTCTTTACTCCTTTTTCAGGATTTATGTTTGCTGTGGAATATTTGCAGGATATGTTAGGAAATACTGGTGATGCAATGACATTGTTCTTTGGAACGATTTGTTTGGTGATTGTTATTATTGGATATATATTGAGAAAAAAAGAAATTCAAGTTCAATCAAGTGATTTAAAGAAAAATTCAATTTTGAAAAAAATTAGTGTTATACTTTGTGTTATATTTGGTTTATGTGTATTGTGGGGCATACAATCCCAACATTACGTTGAATATGATACTCCTAATATTCCTGTATGTTATTTAAATGGTGGTTACTATGGGATTGAAGAAGAGGGGGATTATCAAATAATTTCTCGTCTCGATGATACTTTTGTCTATTATGGTACAATTGAATCATTTAATAAAATAGATACCTCACATGAACTTAATACAAATACAGTAGAATTTATGAATAGAGATATTTATTCTCATAAAGATGAACACTCATATGTATTGATGAAAATAGATGATCAAAAATATTTGAAATTAAACTCTATTTCAAAGGTGACTACAAAGAAATATAAGCCTGAAGATAGTTTGTTAAAGGGTGGCGATGAAATAAATCAACCACAGTGTTATGTACAAGGACATTATTATATGAGTGATAATAATGAAAAGTTTGTTGCAGAGCTTGATGATTCTTATTTATACTATGGTACAATTGAAATTTACAATCCAAATTCTAGAATAGGAGAAACTGAAGATTTAGACTTAACAACAAAAACACCTATGTATATGAATATAAAGATATATGTTCATAAAAATGATGATACTCATATTTATGCTAAGATGAGAGAGAATAAATTTATCAAATTATATTATTCATCTTAATACAAATCTATACAAACACCTTTATTTTGATTATAATAAAAAAGAAGTAGAGGTGTTTTTGTTATGTACAATCAATATAGAGAAGGTTGGTTAGAAGTTATATGTGGATGTATGTTTGCTGGAAAGACTGAAGAGCTTATTAGACGTATTCATGTATTGTCTTATGCAAAGAAAAATATTATGGTATTTAAACCAGTCATAGATAATCGTTATTCAGATACAGAAATTGTTTCACATTCAGGAGAACATATTCCTTGTATTAGTGTAGAAAATGCAAAAGATATTTTAAAATATGTCAAAAGAGAAGTAGAAGTGGTTGCCATTGATGAAGTTCAGTTTTTTGATAAAGATATTGTCGAAGTTTGTGAATATATGGCTGATAAAGGATTACGTGTAATGGTTGCAGGTCTTG
>CAJUJC010000017.1:0-2840 GCA_910586805.1 uncultured Erysipelotrichales bacterium
TTATACATGTTAAATTTTATTAATTATAAAAATAAAAAAGCCTTGATTAAATCAAGGAAATTTGAGAATGGCAGGGGCGGCAGGAATCGAACCCGCGTCCACGGTTTTGGAGACCGATGCTCTACCATTGAACCACGCCCCTATATTTTTACTGCTTAAATATAATATCACATAAAAAATACAAAAGCAATAGAAAAAATGAATAATAAATGGTATTATATAAAAGTATTGGAGGACTTATATGTTTGGATTTGGTAAAAAAGTAGAAATAAAAAGATTAAATATTGATGAAGCACATGAAAAATTTAAAAACAATCCTCATCAAATTGTTTTATTATGTGTGGATGAAGTCAAAGATTACGATTCTTCACATCTTTCAGGGGCTGAGTGTTTACCACTTCGTTTGATGGACAAAATGGAAGAATATTATCCTGATAAAGAATTAACTTATTATGTTTATGCAATTAATAAAGCATTAAGTGAAAAAGCATATAAAAAATTAATTAAACAGGGTTATGATGTTTATGACTTAGGAACTTCATTAGAATTTAGAGGTTTAACTGAGGGTAGAGATGTCACAAGACAAAGAGGGAAGAGAAGAAAATAACTTTTTTTCTTTTTTGTTATTAAAAAATTTTCGTTGAAAGCCTATTATGATATAATAGAATCAGGAGGGATCATATATGGCACAAATACTTAAATTTGAAGTTATAGAACCAGTTGGACTCTATGCAGGTCCAGTCATTGAGTTAGTTGAAACTGTTAAACAGTTTTATTCCCATGTCACATTAAAATATGAAAATAAAGAAGTGAATCTCAAGAGTTTAATGGGTGTTTTGTCATTAGATGTTCCTAATAAAGCTATCTTAGAAATTTATATAGATGGTGAAGATGAAAAAAGGGCACTTCAATTGATTAAAGACAAGTTAAATGAACTTCATATTGCAGATGTTAAATAATAGTCGAAGGAAGAATCAAATGATGATTCTTTTTTTCTTAGCTATCATTCATATGATTTGTGTAAGCAAGAAATATATGAGATACTTTATATATTAAGGAGGGAATGACAATGATACAGTATATTAGAAAAAGAGATGGCAGAATGGATAAGTTCGATGTCAATAAAATAGCAGGGGCTATTTACAAAGCTTTTCAGGCAACAGAAGCGAAATACGATTTAGATACTGCGTTTATAGTTGCTAAAATTGTTGAAGAAAAATTAGAAGCAAGACATACTGAACTACCAACAGTTGAACTTGTTCAAGATACAGTAGAAGAAACTTTAATTGAAAAAGGATATGTGAGAATTGCAAAAGCATATATTTTGTATCGTGCTGAAAGAACACGTTCTCGTGACCGTAAATCACGTTTAATGAGAACCTTAGAAGAAATAACATTTCAAGATTCTAAGGATAGTGATTTAAAAAGAGAAAATGCAAATGTTAATGCTGATGCCCCTATGGGAACAATGTTAAAATATGGTGCTGAGGCAGCAAAACAATTTAATGAAATGTTTGTATTAAATCCACTTCACAGTGCTGCTCATAAATCAGGTGATATTCATATTCATGATATGGATTTTTTAACCCTAACAACAACTTGTACACAAATTGATATTATCAAATTGTTTAAAGGTGGTTTTTCAACAGGACATGGTGTTTTAAGAGAGCCAAATAGTATCTCAACATACTCTGCTTTAACTTGCATAGCTATACAATCCAATCAAAATGATCAACATGGAGGACAAGCCATTGTGAATTTTGATTATGGGATGGCTGATGGTGTAAGAAAATCATATTATAAAACGTATTACAAGAATTTAAAGAAAGCGATTTGTTTATTGACAAATTTGGATGCAACTTCTTTTATAGAAGAAATGAAGACATTTGATGAAATTCCTTCTTTATCAAATGATAGTTATACAAAAAAAGAATATACATTATTAAAAAATAAAGGATTAGTTGATGATGTTATTTCCAAGATTCAAAAGTTTGTACAAGATGAAACATATCAGGAAGTTGATAAAGAAACATATCAAGCAATGGAGTCTTTGATTCATAACTTAAATACAATGAATTCAAGAGCAGGAGCACAAGTTCCATTTAGTTCTATTAATTATGGGATGGATACAAGTCAAGAAGGAAGAATGGTTATTAAAAATATCTTACTGGCAACAGAAGCAGGGTTAGGACACGGCGAAACACCTATTTTTCCAATTCAAATTTTTAGAGTCAAAGAAGGCATTAATTATAATCAAGGTGAGCCTAATTATGACTTATTTAAACTTGCATGTCGAACTTCTGCTAAAAGATTATTTCCTAACTTTTCATTTGTAGATTCACCTTTTAACTTACAATATTATAAAGGAACACCTGAAACTGAAATTGCTTATATGGGATGTCGTACAAGGGTTATTGGAAATACTTATGATCCAAGTCAAGAAATATCTCCTGGAAGAGGAAATTTAAGTTTTACATCTATTAACTTACCACGTTTGGCTATTAAGTCTAAAGGCGATATCAATGAATTTTTTGATAAATTAGATCAAATGATAGATATATGTATTGATCAATTATTAGAAAGATTTGAAATTCAATGTCGACGTCATGTTTATAATTATCCTTTCTTAATGGGACAAGGTGTATGGATTGATTCAGAAAAGTTAAAGACAACAGATGAAGTGAGAGAAGTATTAAAACATGGAACTTTGACTGTTGGATTTATTGGATTGGCTGAAACATTAGTATCATTACTTGGATATCACCATGGTGAAAATGAAAAAGCACAAATTTTAGGTTTACAAATTGTTGCACATATGAGAAAAAGAATGGATGAAGCTT
>CAJUJC010000017.1:2850-24894 GCA_910586805.1 uncultured Erysipelotrichales bacterium
CAATTAAACTTTTCTTTAATAGCTACTCCTGCTGAAGGGTTATCAGGACGTTTTGTAAAATTGGATAGAGAAATTTATGGAAAAATGGAAGGTATTACAGATAAAGAATATTACACAAATAGTTTTCATGTCCCTGTATACTATCCAATCAGTGCTTTTGAAAAAATTAAAATAGAAGGTCCATACCATGCGCTTACAAATGGAGGACATATTAGTTATATTGAAATGGATGGGGATCCTACAAAAAATTTGCCAGCATTTGAAAAGGTTGTACGTGCCATGCATGATGCAAAAATAGGATATGGTGCTATTAATCACCCAGTCGATAGAGATCCAGTATGTGGCTATAATGGTATTATTGATGATGTGTGTCCACAATGTGGAAGAACAGAAAAAGAACATGAAGAATTTGAAAGGATTCGTCGTATTACTGGATATTTAGTAGGAACATTAGATCGTTTTAATAATGGGAAAAAAGCTGAAGAGGCTGATCGTGTGAAACATGGTATTAAACAATGAAATTAAGAGTATTTGGAACTGTTAATGATTCTATAGTAGATGGACCAGGTTTAAGATATAGTGTTTTTACTCAAGGGTGTCCTCATCATTGCCAAGGATGTCATAATCCAAAAAGTCATGATATTCAAGGTGGTTATGATCAAGATACAAATGATATTTTAAAAGAGATAGATAAAAATCCATTGTTAGATGGAGTGACATTGAGTGGTGGAGAGCCTTTTATGCAATGTATTCCATTGATTGATTTTGTTAGGAAGTTAAAAAAAAGAAAATTGCATATTATCATTTATAGTGGATTTACTTATGAAGAAATTTTAACTTTAGGTGATGGGGCTAAAGAACTTTTATCATTATGTGATATTTTGGTCGATGGTCGTTTTGAATTATCGTTAAGAAGTTTGGCTTTGTTATATAGAGGTTCATCTAATCAAAGAATTATTGATGTACAAACTTCACTTAAAAAGAATGAAGTTGTGATTCAATGTATCAATGAATATGGAGAATGGATATGAAAAATCTTGGGATTTATTTTTCCCAAGATTTTATCGTTTCTATAATATGTTGATAAACTTCCTTTTTATGTTTTTCATTTAAAATCTCATGACGCATATCTTTAAATAGTTTTGAAGTTGTTTGTTGATATCCAACACCTTTCATAAAATGAACAGCTTCATTAAACTTTTTTGTATTTGTAATGCATGGATCGTTTTCTCCTGCAATAAAATGTATTGGAATGTTTGTGTGAGAAAGTTTCCAATCGTTGGGATCATAAGTTTCTTTCATTAAATAAAATAAAGAAAGGAAACCGTTTGTTGTAAATATAAAAGTACAAAGTGGATCGTTATTGTAATCTTCTACAACCTTAGGATGACTACAAATCCAACTATTAGGGACAGTTCCAAAGTTTTTATTAAATGCATCAAAACCAATACGTTGAATAAGTGAAGAACGATGTTTTTCACCTTTGTGTTTTTGTATCAAAGAAGTTAAGCCTATACCTAAACTCAAAATAGGATTTTTACTTGGACTACCACATACAAATAAGCCATTAATTTCATAATCATATCTTTTCATAAAACAACGTACGACTAAAGAACCCATACTATGCCCAATCAGATAAACAGGAAGCAGAGGATAACGGTTTTTCATTATCATAGTTAATTGGTGTAAATCTTCTACAATTGCAATATGTCCATCTTTATAAAAATAACCTAAATCATCTTTGTGCAACACACTTTTTCCATGCCCTCTATGATCATGAATACAACACACATAACCTTGTTTATTTAAATAAGAAATAAAATCTAAATATCTTTCTTTATGTTCACACATACCATGTGCTATTTGAATAATTCCTTTTGGATGTGATGGACCTATAATCAAAACATCTAAGGGAAGATTATCAAATGTTGAATATATCGTTAAATGTTCTTTCAAAAAAATCACCTCTTATACTATTATATCGAAAATAAATAGGAAATTCGATAGAATTCTTGTATAATATGAAAAGAGGTGGCAAAAGTGAAGAATAAAATGTTGTGTTTTGATGTGGATGGGACATTGAGAGATAATATCAATCATGAAGTATCTGAATCAACAAAGAATGCTTTGTTTCAATTAAAGCAAAATGGATATCGTATTGTTATTGCAACAGGGAGGGGAATTGATTCTCTTTCAAAGACAGGTTTAATGGATTTATTAGAATGGGATGGTTTTGTTTGTAATAATGGACAAGATATTTTAGATGATCAGAAAAATCATTTATTTCATGCTTCTTTGAAAGACGAGGCTATTCAACAAACGATTGATATAGCAAAAAGGTTAAATCTTGCAGTTGTATTAAAATCACATCCAAGAGTCATTTTAAAAGAACCAGATGAGTATGTCTATGAATCGCAGAGATTTTTTAATAATATAATACCTGATTTAGGAACTTATCATGGGCAAGAAGTAGATGCCATGATTGTATATGGACCAATAGGTTATGATTATGAACCGTTTATGCATATTGATGGAGTGAAAACATTACCAGGTGAATCAACATATGCTGATTTAACGATTGAAGGAATAACAAAAGCGACAGGTATTAAATATTTGATGGAATTGTATGGAAATGATGGTTATATTGCATTTGGTGATTCTTTAAATGATATGGATATGTTTTTAAGTGCTGATATATCAGTGGCAATGGGACAGGGAAATCCATGTTTAAAAGAAAAATCCACATATGTGACAACCTCTGTATTAGAGGATGGCATTTATAATGCTTGTATATATTTAGGGTTAATAAAGGAGTAGGGAATATGACAATACAAGAAGCAATGAAAAAAGCACATGAAATGTATGCTTATGAGTTAAGTGAACAATCAGATCAACAAACGAATCAATTTGATGATTTGTGGCAAAGTATTTATGATGTTTGTCAACTTGCAACATTTGGTATTTTTGAAGATATTGAAGAAGATGAAATTAATGAGGCTATTGATTGGTTGAAAGAAACACAGACCATGACAAAGAATTATATAGATAAAGATGTTTATTTTTAATAAGGAGAAGATTTTATGAAAGTTATTGATATGCATTGTGATACTATTTTTGAAATTGCAAGATTAAATAATGAAGGACAAAATGTTGGCTTAAATAATAATCAATTAAATATTGATATTATGAAAATGAAACAAAGTGATTATATGTTACAAAATTTTGCAATATTTACACCTTTAAAAATGGTAGATAATCCTATTACACATGTTCAACAATTAATTGATACATTTTATAATGAATTAGAAAATAACAAAGGTGATATAGCGATTGTTACAAAGTATGAAGATATTGAAAAGAACATGAAAGAAAACAAAATAAGTGCAATATTAACATTAGAAGAAGGTGGAGTTGTTTGTAACGATTTATCATATTTAAGAAATTATTATCGTTTAGGTGTTCGTATGATTACATTAACTTGGAATTATCCTAATGGTATAGGTTATCCAAACTTTGATATGAATGATGAAACACATGGTTTTCATTGTCAAGATACAATCAATGGTTTAACTGATTTTGGTATTGAGTATGTTAAAGAATGTGAAAGATTAGGGATTATTATTGATGTTTCCCATTTATCTGATGCAGGATTTTATGATGTGTTAAAGTATACAACAAAACCATTTGTTGCTTCTCATTCAAATGCAAGAAGTGTATGTGATCATGCAAGAAATATGACTGATGATATGATTAGAGAATTGTCAAAACGTAGGGGGGTTATGGGAATTAACTTTGCAAGTGATTTTTTATGTGAGGGTGATGAATTATCACGTGTTTCTTCTATGATTAAACATATTCAATATATTGTGGATATTGGTGGAATTGATTGTGTTGGTCTAGGTAGTGATTTTGATGGTATACCACAAAATCTTGAAATAAAAGATGCATCTTATATGCCTTTGTTATATAAAGGTTTACAAAATGCAGGTTTTAGTGAAGAAGACATAGAAAAGATTTTTTATAAAAATGTATTAAGAGTTTATAAGGAAGTGCTAGGTTAGTTTTGTATAGAGAGATTTCTTATTTTATATAATAAGAAATCTTTTTGCTTTTATCTCTTATTTTTAGTCAATTGAATTTATAAACACAAAAATAGATAAGGTAGGGAAAAACCTTATCTATTTGATAGATATCAGTTTGGGAAAGGATATCATGAGTCATCTTTGTTTGAAGGGAAAAAACAAATTTTGATGACAAGGTTATTATATAAAAAATATTTCGCTATTTTTTAAAAGAAATGTCAAAAATTATGTGATTCATTTTTAAATCTATGACATCTATTTATTATATAGAAATAATCAAAAAATATATGATTTTTATTTGTTATCAATAATAATGATACCTTTTTATTGTTTATCATACATATGAAATAAAAAATAAATATCTAAATCTACACATTTTGCTCAAAAGATGTTAAACTATAGGATGAAATCAAAGGATAGGAGGATGACTATGAAAAATTTGTTTTATCGTTTAATCATCTTTTTAGATACTGCTACTGAAAATGATACAAATTATAATATAGCATGGTTTATGGCTAATAATTTTTATCGTATATCAAATATGAGAATTAGTGAACTTGCTGCTGAATGTTTTGTGTCACCTGCGACCATATCCCGATTTTGTAGAGCATTAGGTTATGAAAATTTTGCTCATTTAAAACAAGAATGTTATACATTTCATTCGGATGATAAAAAGTTTAATAATTTGATAAATATTTCTTTAGAAACGATGAAAGATAATCCTAAACAAGCAACTGATGAATATGTTGAACAGGTTATTAGTAATATGAAGACATTATCATCAGCATTGGATTGGGGAGAAGTGGATGCGACTTTAAAACTTATTCATGATAGTCAATCAGTGGTTTTCTTTGGAACACAGTTTTCACAAAGTGCTGCTATGCATTTTCAAACCGATTTATTGATGTTAGAAAAGTTTACTATGGCATATATGGATTCTTCAAGACAATTAGAATGTGCAAAAGAACTTACAAAAGAGAGTGTTGCTATTATTATTACTGTTAATGGGCTTTTTACAGGAAGTGCTTTTAAAGCATTACAGTATATTAAAAAATCAGGGTGTAAAGTTGTCCTTATAACAGCAAATGCTCAATTAGATTTAAATATACCTATTGATCATCGTATTTTATTGGGTAGTTTACATAATAAAAAAACAGGGAAACATATTTTATTAACTGTGGTGGAATTAATGTCACTTCGTTATTACTGTTTATATTATCCATCTATTCAAGAACTGAAAGGACATATCCTTTAGTTCTTTTTCTTGAGCAAAAAGTTAAAATTATATATAATAGGGTCAAATGAAGTGGTTCATTTTGATAATCAACAGCACTAGAAAAAATGAATGCTTATATATTATGTTTTTTTCGCTTGGATTAAGAGGGATCATTGGCAAAGATAAATGTAAAGGAAGCTATGCTGAATGTGAATCAAAGCGTTTATTTTGAAGCACGGGATAAAACAAATGTAATATGTTAAATCTTATGATATTGTTATTGATTTTTATGGAAGTGATTTATATAAATGTGGTAAAAAATTATTTAGGAGGAAATCAAAGTGGATAAGGTTAATGAATATAATGAAGTTGATATTTTATATACTTTAATGTCATATGTCAATGTATCTTCTTCTCAAGATATGTATTATACTATTGCTCATACAATATTAACAAATCTTGATAAAATTCCTACAATAAGTATTAACGATTTGGCTGATTTATGTTATACATCACCATCAACAATTTCACGTTTTTGTAAAGATATGAATTGTAAAAATTTTGCGAATTTTAAGCATGAAATAGCTATTGCTTTAGAACTTTCTAAACATGAATTACATCTCAAAGAAAAAGATATTCATATGATATCTAGAAATCCTGAATATCTTGTTGATAAAATTTATAATGAAACAATAGAGTCTTTAAAAATGGGACAAGAAACAATAAATATTCATGACATTGATAAAATATGTGAAATGCTTTACCAAGCACAAAAAGTACAAATGATTGGTTATCAGTTTAATAAAATTATATCTAATGATTTTCAAATCAAAATGTTGAAACTACAAAAGTTTATTTATGCTTTTGTCGAACGTGGAGAAGATTTTCAAAGATTAGATATTAATGATGAAAATACATTGGTTATTATTATGACTGTTCGTGCACGAAAGAAATTAATTGATTCTTTAGTGAAAAAAATTAAAGAGAATCATCCACGTATTTTAATGATTACATTGAATAAAGAATATGAAAACAATGAT
Organism: uncultured Erysipelotrichales bacterium; assembly: GCA_910586805.1. Classification (GTDB taxonomy): domain Bacteria; phylum Bacillota_I; class Bacilli_A; order Erysipelotrichales; family Coprobacillaceae; genus MGBC140090. The sequence goes on from CAJUJC010000017.1 coordinate 9,189, forward strand.
ATTGATATGATTTATAGATTAGATGGAACAGAAACTGATTATTCAGAATCATCTCTTCAAGGAACAATGAGTTTGCTTGCTTTATTGAATATGATTTATGTAAGATATGGAATATTATACAAAAGATAGTATAGAATATATTGTTTTTAAAATAAATTTACATGTATATTTTAATAAAATTGGACAATTATAAATAATTATAATATAATGTTTATGGGGATTTCCCTAATACATAAGAAATGGAGAATATATTATGAACAAAGGTGAATTAATTGAAAAAGTTGCTTCTACTGCTGATTTAACAAAAGTTCAAGCTGAAGCAGCTGTAAATGCTTTAGTGAGTACATTAGTAGATGCATTAAAAGCAGGAGATAAAGTAACATTAAAAGGATTAGGAACTTTTGAAGTGAGAGAAAGAAGTGCAAGAAGTGGACGTAATCCAAGTACAGGAGAAACTATTGAAATTCCTGCAAGTAAAGCACCTGCTTTCAAAGCAAGTTCAACTTTAAAAGCTGCAGTCAAAGGATAAAAGTGTTTTATACACTTTTTTTTATTTTTTGTACTACAACTTGTAAAGTATATTTATAGTAAATTTGGTATCTGTGATTTTAATATTATTTAATAATATGTTAATTATAAAATTTCAAAAATTTGCTATAAGTATATTTTGGTTTATGTTATAATAATGATGGCTACTAAAAGTGGTAGTGGTTGCTCTTGTCCATGGGAGATAAGTTTACTTTCTTTAATAGATAGTTTTTCTGTTTCCAATCTAGACAAGAAAGTTTTTGAAGCCCTTGTTTATATATAACCTTTCGTTTGGTTTTATTGAGCAGGAGGTGTCTTTATGAATATAAGCATAGATACAATTCTATCTGCTGCATCATTTGTATTTGCAGTATATGTATACATAAAACAAAAACAGTAACCACATCCGCCAAAATGGAAGTTACTGTCTTTGTTTAAAGATTATTAACTAATATTCAGGGCAACCACTTCTTATTTATAGTAGCCACTTTTTTATTATTCCCATATTAAAATAAAAATACATAAAACTTTAATATAAAAATAATAATTGTCATCTTTGACAACAAAATTATATCATATTATAGTATTTATGTCAATGTAACTAACTTTATGTAAAAGTTCCATTTTCCATAATTTTAAATAGTTGATCTAATATTTCATAACTTTGTATCTTTAAAAATGTTATAATTTCATATAGAGAGAGGAGATACTTTAATGAGTTCTATTAAATATTTTAAAAAATTTTCAGAAAACATTATCAAAACTGATTTTCATAGAATTCCTACATTTGAGCTAGTATATCCAAAATTACTTATACATGATAAAGATTTCAAATTTGTTTTTATTGTATAAAAAACGTGCGTTCTCCTTTATGTTCATGTAAAATAAAAATATATGGAGGTGAAAGCAATGAAAGTTATACTTTATAAGACAAGACATGGAAGTACTAAGAAAATAGGAAAAGTGATTAATCAATATATTGGAGATTGTTTTTTGATGAGTATTGATGAAATTGATAATGATCTTCTACAAAGAGCTGAAATGATTATTATTGGAACACCTGTTTATTATGGGAGAATAGATCAAGATATTGTGAGATTTATTAAGGATAATCAGGATTTGCTTATACCTCGTCATTATTGTTTATATGTTGTGGGTGTTTTACAAAATGAATTCATGAATTATGTAACCCATGCATTTGATTATTCTATATTAAAACATATTTCTATTATTGTGGGAGTAGGAGGAGCCTTGTATTATCCTGAATTATCTATAAGTGAGAAGATGATTTTACAAGTTATGAATAAACGTTCTTTTATGATTTCAAAACAAAAGGACAAAGATATGTTTGAAAATTTTAATAATGAAGAAATAGAACTTTTCGCAAATAAAATAAAAAAGATTAAAAAATGATGGACAGAATAAACTATCCATCATTTCATATTTTATTTAATAATTTCACCTTGGCAAGGTCCTGCAATACCAGCAGCATTTGATTCATCTGTGTCAATATGCATTGCTAAAGCATAGCTATCACTTACACGGCAAACAACATCACCAAAAGTTAATGATCTTTCAGCAGTTGTTACTTTTACACTTACAACATCTTTATCATTGATACCAAATTCTTGAGCATCAGCACAAGTCATATGAATGTGACGTTTTGCGGCAATAACACCACAAGAAATTTCTACTTCACCTTCTGGTCCAACTAATTTACATCCTTCAGTTCCTTCAATATCTCCTGATTCTCTCACTAATGCTTTGATTCCTAAAGTTCTTGCATCAGTTAAAGAAACTTCTACTTGAGTTGATGGACGAGTTGGTCCTAAAATTGACATTGTTTGTTGTCCTTTAGGTCCTACAACTGTTACTCTTTCATTACAAGCAAATTGACCAGGTTGAGAAAGATCTTTTTTATTTGTTAATTCGTATCCTTTTCCAAATAATGTTTCTAAATCAGCTTGAGAAATATGAATATGTCTAGCTGATGTTTCTACTAAAATTGTTTTTGCCATAATATTCCTCCTATTAACATTTACATTTTACTCCATTTTTCTATTTTTGCAAAGGAAATTACATTTATTTACTGATTATTTTTAAAACATTTGGATAAAAGAATTTTTTATCATTTTATAAAAGTGAAAATTTGAAAGTTGTCAATAATATTTATGTTTTTATGTATGTCGAGAATTTTCTATTTTTATAATATGAAAATAAGTAGGTTTTCATTAAACAAAAAAGCTGTTATAATAATATGGAAATGTAGGTGATGATATGTTATTTAATTTAGGAATAAGTTGGACTAATATTTTGAACTTTTTACGTTCTGCTGTTGATTTGATAGCAGTATGGTTTATTTTATATTATTTAATTTCAATGTTTAAAGCAAATATGAAAACAATGCAGTTATTTAAAGGGGTATTGTTTATATTAATGATGAAGCTACTTACAAGTGTGTTTGGGCTCACAACATTGAACTTCTTAGTTGATAGTATTATCAATTGGGGAGTATTGGCCATGATTATTATTTTCCAACCCGAAATAAGAGCATTGCTTGAAAAAATGGGTCAAACAAAATTAAATGATAAAAAAGAAATGAGTGACGATGATAAAGAAAGATTAATGGATGAGTTAGTGAATGCCATTACAACATTAGCAAAAGAACAAACTGGGGCATTGATTACTTTTGAAAGACAACAATCTTTAATTGATTATATCAATACTGGAACGAAGATTAATGCAGATATTAAAAGTGAACTTTTTTTAACAATCTTTTGGGAAGGAACACCACTTCATGATGGGGCAACAATTATTCAAGGAGATAGAGTGGCATGTGCAGCTGCCTTTTATCCTCCAACTAACAAGGAATTAAGCCCTAAATATGGAGCAAGACATAGAGCAGCAATTGGTATTAGTGAAATTACTGATTCATTGACTGTTGTTGTAAGTGAAGAAACAGGAACGATTTCTTTTGCTGTTGATGGTGAACTTAGAAAAATTCCTACTAAAGAATTAAGAGCTTCTTTGGTTAATGAACTCCATTGGTTTAAATCTAATGTAGAGGAGGATCAATCTCATGAATAAGAAAAATGATAGAAAAGATTTTCATGATTCTACAACAGATTTTTTCTTAAAAGTTGTACAAAGAGAAAAGGAATATCGTTCTAAAGAGTTTCATACAAAAGATAATGTTAATTTAGCAAAAAGTAAAACTGTTGATAAAGTGAGTGTTTTTTATAACTATATTAATCAGGTTATAGATAAGATTTTATCAAGTCGATTAAGTGTCATGTTTTTATCTTTGATTATTGCTGCTATTTTGTTTATTAGTATTTCAGGAGGAGAAGTATGGTCAAGTCCAGCAGCAGGAACAACATTAGAAAATGTACCTGTTGTTGTAGAGGGATTAGATAGTCAATATGAATTATCAGGTATTCCTGAAAGTGTTGAAGTCGGTCTTATTGGTCCTTCATTAGATATTTACACAACACGTTTATCAAAAAATTATGAAGTTTATGTTGATTTGTCTGAAGTATCTGAGGGAGAGCATATTGTAGAATTAAAAACAAGAAATTTTCCTGATACTTTAGATGTCATGTTAGTTCCTGACACATTAAAAATTAAACTTGCACCAAAAGAGTCACAAACATTTGATTTAGGTTATCGTTTTATTAATGAAGATGAGTTAGATGCACAATATTCGATAAGTGTTGAAAGTATGGCTGTAAATAAAGTAACGATTCGAGCAAGTCGAGAAACTCTTGATAAAATTGTAAAAGTAGATGCTGGTATAGATGTTGCAAATAAAACTGAAGCTTTTACACAAGATGCGAGAATCAAAGCATATGATAGTATGGGGAATGAAATTTCTGTTGATATTGCTCCAACAACTGTTAATGTTGAGTGTAATGTTGCATCATATAGTCAAACTGCAACAGTAAAAGCCAATTTTGTTGGAGAGTTAGCATCAGGATATCAAATTTCCAATTATGCTCTTTCGCAAAGTACAGTCAAAATTTATGGATTAAAAGAAGATATTCAGGATATTTCAGTTGTCTATGTAGATGTCAATGTTCAAGATTTAAATAAATCCACAGTTATTGAAAATTTATCATTAAAGAAAGAAACAGGAGTGAATAAGTTTTCAATTGATGAAATATCAGTAACATTAGATATTGATAAGGTGATTACAAAGTCATTTGACAATATTCCAATAAAAGTGTTAAATAATGATAAGAAAAATAAAGTTTCCTTTGCAGGCAAAGGGGATAAAGCGATTGTGAGTATTACTGGTAGTGAGAAGAAAGTCTCTTCTTTAACTGCTGATAATATACAAGCAACTATTGATGTTAATAAATTAGATGTAGGAACACATAAGGTGAATGTCAAGGTTGCTGTGGATGATGATGATTTAACAATTCATTTGTTATCATCATCTAAGATTACGATAAATATTGAAAGGAAGTAGAAAAATGGGTAAATATTTTGGAACTGATGGTTTTAGAGGAGAAGCAAATGTTGATTTGACTGTAGAACATGCTTATCAAGTAGGTCGATATTTAGGTTGGTATTACTCTAGAAATCATCAAGCAAGAATTGTCATTGGAAAAGATACGAGAAGAAGCTCTTATATGTTTGAATATGCTTTGGTTGCTGGTTTAACTGCAAGTGGTGCTGATGTTTATTTATTACATGTTACAACAACACCTTCAGTTTCTTATGTTGTAAGAAGTGAAGAATTTGATTGTGGTATTATGATTTCAGCTTCTCATAATCCTTATTATGATAATGGAATTAAAGTTATTAATGGTAAAGGTCATAAATTAGAAGCAACGATTGAAAATTTAATTGAAAAGTATATTGATGGTTTAAGTGATCCTATTCCTTATGCAACAAAAGATAAGATTGGTAGAACTATTGATTATTCAATGGGTAGAAATCGTTATATTGGATATTTGATGAGTATTCCTACTCGTGCTTTTAAGGATTTTAAAGTTGGTTTAGATTGTGCTAATGGTGCTTCTAGTGCTATTGCAAAGAGCGTTTTTGATGCTTTAGGTGCAAAAACTTATGTGATTAATAATGAACCAGATGGTATTAACATTAATACAAATTGTGGTTCTACACATATCGAAGTTTTACAAGAATATGTTGTGGCTAATGGTTTGGATGTTGGTTTTGCATATGATGGTGATGCTGATAGATGTATTGCAGTCGATGAATTTGGTAGAATTGTAGATGGAGATTTAATTCTTTATGTATGTGGTTTAGAAATGAAACGTAGAAAAGAATTGTTGAATGATACAATCGTAACAACAATCATGAGTAATATGGGATTATATAAAGCTTTGGATAAAGCTGGTATTTCCTATGAAAAAACAGCAGTAGGGGATAAATATGTTTATGAAAATATGGTTCAAAATGGACATTGTATAGGTGGAGAACAATCAGGACATATTATTTTCTCAAAACATGCAACAACAGGTGATGGAATTTTAACTTCATTAAAAATTATGGAAACAATGGTTGAAAATAAGAGAACATTAGCTCAATTAACTGAACCTGTTGAAATCTATCCACAATTACTTATTAATGTACGTGTTAAAGATAAGAAAACAACAAGAGAAGATCCTGATGTTATTGCAGCAGTAAAGAAAGCTGAAGAGATATTGGGTGATGAAGGCAGAATTTTGGTTAGAGAAAGTGGAACTGAACCTGTTATAAGAGTTATGGTTGAAGCTAAAACTGATGATTTATGTCATGAACATGTTTTGAATGTTGTAAATGTCATTAAAGCAAAAGGACATGCTGTTGAAAAATAAGGATTCACATATTATCACAAAATATTGCCATATTATATGGCAATATTTTCTATATAGTAATAATGAGGTGATTTATTATGAAATATCGTATTAATATTATTGATGATGAAAAGAACTTAAATGATTTGGTAAGAACATATTTAGAAAAAGAAGGTTATATGGTCTATTCTTTTTATACATATGATGAAGCATTACTACATAAAGATGATGATGTTCATTTATGGATTGTTGATATTATGCTTGATAAAAAGAGTGGTTTTGATTTATTAAATGAAATTAAATCATGTAAACCTGATATGCCTATTGTTTTTATGAGTGCAAGAGATCAGGAATTTGATCGTATCATTGGACTTGAAAAGGGCAGTGATGAGTATATTACCAAGCCTTTTAATATTAAAGAAGTCATTTTAAGAATACATAATATTTTAAAACGTGTTTATAAAGATGATCCAACATTAACATATATTGATGATTATACAGTTGATGAAGGAAAACGTAAGGTTTTATCCAATGGTGATGAGATTGAGTTAACAACAAAAGAATATGAATTATTGTTATATTTTATAAAAAATAAAGGGATTGCGATTTCTAGAGAACAGGTTTTAGTTAAAGTTTGGGACGAAAATTATTTTGGTAGTGATCGTGTTGTAGATGATACATTACGTCGTTTAAGAAAGAAAATGCCAAATTTAAATATTAAAACGATTTATGGATTTGGATATCGTTTAGATTAGGAATATGGATAAATTCAAAAGATTAAATATTTTTAAAAGATTGTCCTTAGTTAAACAGCTTATTGTTGTTTTATGCTTTAGTGGTCTTGTTTTATTGGTTATTATGATGCCTTTGGTTGATCATAATTTACGTTCTATCATTGATCATCAAATGTATGAAAGTTTATCTAATGAACAAGATATTATTATTACAAGTTCTTATATACCTTCTTATGAAGAGTCTAGTGATGCTATTCATATTATTTATAATAGTGTTGAACATATTGCCTCTACAACAAACTTAGGAAATAAAAAATTAATTAAAGAATTATATTATTATATATTTGAAGAAGACCTCAATAAACTTGTCCATACACCTTCACAGGTTTCTATCTATAATAAAAAAGATTTTAAGAATGAAACATATTATTTAGTTACAATTCAAGATAGTGATTATTCACAAGAGTTAATCACACTTTTGAGAAATCAGACAATTTATATTCAATATGGATTTTTTATGTTTATTGCTTTGGTTATGATTATATGGGTATTGACTTTAATACATCCTCTTAACAAGATAAAAGTTTATATTGATAGTATTAAAGAAAGAAAAAATGATGAATTAAATATAGATAGAGATGATGAAATAGGTGTTGTTTCTTTAGCCCTTGTTGAAATGAATGAGAGTTTAAAAAAACAAGAAAAAATTAAAGAAGAGATGATTCATAATATTTCTCATGACTTAAAAACACCAATTGCCTTAATACAAACTTATGGGCAAAGTGTTAAAGACGATATTTATCCTTATGGAGATAAAGATACATCTATGGATATTATTTTAGAAAATGCAAAGCGTTTAGAACATAAAGTAAAGTCATTGTTGTATTTGAATAGACTTGATTATTTACAAGGTGAAAATTTAAAGATTGAAGAATTTAGAATGGATCAATTAATTATCAAAATTGTAGAACAAATGGATGCCTTAAAACCTGATATTTGTTTAGAAACAGATTTAGAAGATGTTTTATTTATTGGTGAAGAAGAGCATTGGAGAGTAGCGATTGAAAATATTATTGAAAATGCTTCTAGATATGCTAAAAATTTAATACATATTACATTAAAAGACAATTATTTAGAGATTTATAACGATGGTGATTTGATTGATGAAGAAACATTACCTTATTTATTTGATCCTTATGTTAAAGGAGTAAAAGGACAATTTGGTTTAGGATTATCCATTGTTAGTAAGGTTTCTTCTATGTTTGGTTATAGTGTAAAAGCTGTTAATCAAGAAAAAGGTGTTAGTTTTATATTTAAAAAATGAGCATAATGCTCATTTTTGCATTTTATGAAACTGTATTAAAATTTTTTAATAATCAAGAACCTTTGATATTAAGGCACAATGATATGAATAGCGTTATGAATGACACTGACTTCAATAGGGAAAGTTGTCCCTTCCTCACCATCAATATCATAAATAATATCTTTATCACAAGAAATTGTTATCTTTTGTGATTGAATATAATGAACATAAGGATTTTTTTCATGATGATTGAAAGTATAATCTTTTAATAAAGCAATCATATCTGTTGATGAGCATTGTTTAATAATAACCAAATCTAATACTCCATCTTGTACATCCGCATGAGGTGTGATGCCCTTAAAACCACCAACTTGTGATGTATTTGTAATCATAAATAATTTTGCATCTTCTTCAAATTCTTCTGTGTCTGTTTTGACTTTCAAATGTAAAGATGTTGAAAGCTGAGTAGGTAATTGTCTGATACCATTGATATAATAAGCCAATGGTCCAAAAATTCCTTTTTCAGTTTTTGAAACTTGGAAACTAATATCACTAAACATACCTCCAGCAATGACATTAGCAAAATATTGATCGTTAACTTTACCAATATCAACACACATTGTTTTCATATTTTGAATCATTTTGATGAAATGATTTGTTTTTGTTGGTAAGTGTAAATGATTAGCAAAATCATTGACAGTTCCACCAGGAAGCAGGGCTAAAGGTATTTTTAAATGTTTTTGAACACATCCACTAATAACTTCATTAACAGTACCATCTCCACCAACACAAACCAAAAAATCATAATCTTTATCTTTTAACATTAAACATTTTTTATAAGCATCATCTTTTTTTTCTGTATAGAACACATCAACAGTATGAACAATCTCTTTTAAAATGAGTTGACCAATAATTTTATCCAATTTCTTTTGAACAGTTTTTGTCCCAGAAGAAGGATTGATAATAAATAAACATTTCATACAAATCACACCCTTTTTATTATTTTATCACAAAACGACAAAAAAAGAAGTTAACCTTAATAAAAGTGTTATAAAAATAGTTCTGTTTTAAACAAGTTTATTTTTCTTATGAGTATATGAATACATTATATGAAATAAAGCCTCTTATTTACGAGGCTTTATGATTAAAATATATTTTGTTGGGGATTTTATATTTGTAAGTTATACTATTTCATCATTTTAAAAAGGCATATCTTCTTTGTTGAAAACATTATTTCTAATCATTCTCAATAACAATTCAACACCTTTTTTCATCATTGTAATAGAAACAAACTCATAAGGACCATGGAAATTATATCCACCAGTTCCTATATTAGGACAAAGAAGTCCTTGATAAGAAAGTCTTGCTCCATCAGTTCCTCCACGAATAGGTGTAATAAGTGGTTCAATACCAATATCTTTCATAGCTTGTTCGACTTGTGTAATTATTTCTGGTTTTTCTGCAATCATATCTTTCATATTCAAATACTGTTCTTTCATGTCAACTTCAACAATTTCTTCACCATAGTGACTATTCATATAAGCCTGGATACGTTTAAAATTATTTAATTGCTTCTTTAAAGCAGAGAAATCATGATCTCTTACAATGTATTCTAATTTTGCTTTTTCACAAGTTCCATTGATGTGTGTAAGGTGATGAAAACCTTCATAGTTTTCAGTATGTTCAGGTGTTTGATGAGCTGGTAACATTGAGTGAAATTTCATAGCAATATCTCCAGCATTTAACATTTTGTTTTTGGCAGTCCCAGGATGAATTGATTTTCCTAAGATGTGTACAATAACTTGATAAGCATTAAAATTTTCAAATGATAATTCACCTATTGGTCCACCATCAACAGTATAAGCATAATCAGCATTGAATTTTTCAATATCAAAATTCTCAGTTCCTCTACCGACTTCTTCATCAGGGGTAAATGCAATTTGAATATCATTATGTTTAAATTCAGGATGTTTATATAAATATTCAGCCATACTCATAATGATCGCAATCCCTGCTTTATCATCAGCACCAAGTAATGTTGTTCCATCAGTTGTGATTAAGTCATGTCCAATAACATCATTCAAACAAGTAAATTCTTCAGGATCTAAGCACATATCATCATGTAAGAAAATTTTAGAACCATCATAATTTCTTATGATTTGTGGTTGAATATTTTTACCACTTGCATCAGGTGATGTATCCATATGTGCAATCAATCCAATAACATCTCCTTGATGATGATTATTAGATGGTATTGTTCCATAAACAACACCATATTCATCCATATGAGCATTATTCATTCCTAATATTTTCATTTCTTCAACTAAAAAAGAAGCTAATTCTTTTTGTTTTGATGAAGAAGGAGAAGTTGTAGAGTATTCATCAGATTGTGTATCAAAACTAACGTATTTTAAAAATCTATTTTCTATTTTCATATGATTCCTCACTTTCATTTCTATTATATCATTGTCAATATATTTGTACTAGACAAAATATAAAATAATCACTATTATATAGATAGTGTCAAATCAGTTATAAAAAGATGAAAAAGTCGTATTTAAGATTTTATGTCTTACTAGGTATTATACATGGAGGTTTTGTTGATGGGTAAATTTTATGCAGTCAAAAATGGTAGAAAAAATGGTATTTTTTTAACTTGGGCTGAATGTGAAAAACAAGTGAAGGGTTTTTCAGGTGCTCAATATAAATCATTTTCTTCAAAACAAGATGCGCTTGCATATTTAGAAGAGAAACAAATCGTTGTAGATGATGTTCATGGATTGATTGCTTATGTTGATGGAAGTTATAATAAAAAAACAAAAGAATATGGCTATGGTTGTGTGTTAATTGAAGGGCAAACTGTTATTAAAAAGCTTTATGGTAAGGGAAATCATCCTGATTATGTAGCTATGCACAATGTTGCTGGAGAGATTATAGGAGCAACAGTGGCTGTTAAATATGCACTTGAACATGGCTATTCTTTGATATGTATTTATTATGATTATTTTGGTATTGAAAAATGGGCAACAAAGCAGTGGCAGGCAACGAAGGAAAAAACAAAAGAATATCAAAAATTTATGCAAGACAGTCAAAAAAAGATAAAAATATATTTCATGAAGGTAGAAGCCCATACAGGGGTTGTTTATAATGTTGAGGCAGATAAACTTGCAAAGAAAGCGGTAGGTATTCAATGGGTGAAAGATTAGTTGTTTTTGATATAGAGGTTTTTAATCAGGATCCAACAAGTGTGTGTGCTATTGGCATTGTTGAGTTAATTGATTTGAAAGTTCATTCTACATATTACTCTTTAATTAAACCTAGAAATTTAAGTTTTGATCCTTATCGTTATAAAGTGCATAAAATTAAAGGTAAGACACTTTATCATGAAAGAACATTTGATGAAGTGTGGAAAGACATTCATCATTATTTTGAAGAAAGTATTGTCATTTCTCATGATATTCAAGGAGATATGATGTATATAAGAGAAATTTTAAAATATCATCAGATTCCTTATCCTCATTTATATATGTCTTGTACAAATGTCTTAGCTCATTTACTTTACCCTGAATTACAAAAATACAATTTAAAAGATTTATCTCAAAAATATGGCTTTGAATTTAAAGCACATCATGCTTTAGAGGATGCAAAAGCAGCAGCTTATATTTTGGTTAAGATGTTAGAAGAATCGCATTATACTTCTTTAAATGAATTACATGAATACTTTCATTTAGCCTATGGAGAAATGAAAGAGAATTATTATAGAAATATAATTGCTCCAGAGTCAGTATCAACATTGCTTCAATTGAGTCAAAAAGAAGAATCTTATTTATATCATCAATCTATATGTTTTACTGGAATGTTAGATATGCCTAGAAATGTTCTCCAACAACAAACAAAACAAGTGAGTGCCTTGTATTCTCATCAAGTTACAAGTCAAACAAACTATCTTGTTATAGGTAAAAAAGGATTTTATAAAACAAGATATGGCAATGACAATAAAAAAGTAAAAAAAGCATTGGCATTAAAAAGAAAAGGTCAAGATATTCATATCATTCATGAAAATGAATATCTAGAGTTATTAGATAAAAAACGTGAGGGGAAAAAGTATGTTGATTAGAGTTGCAAAACAAAGTGATGCTAATGATATTTTAAAAATTTATACACCCTATGTTAAGAAAACAAATGTAACTTTTGAATATGATGTTCCTACATTGGTAGAAATGGAAAAAAGAATTGCAATGACTTTAAAAAAATATCCTTATTTAGTTGCAGAGATTAATGAAGACATTGTTGGATATGCTTATGCTTCTTGTTTTCATGAAAGAAAAGCTTATCAATGGGCTTGTGAATTATCAGTTTATGTTAATGAAAAATATCATGGTCAAGGTATAGCAAGACATTTATATGAAAGTTTGTTTGAGATTTTAAAAGATATGCATATTGAAATGGTTTATGCTAATATTACACATCCTAATATAAAAAGTGAAAGTTTTCATGATAAACTTGGCTTTAAGACAGTTGCTATATTTCAAAAGTGTGGTTATAAATTTAATGAGTGGCAGGATGTGGTATGGAAAGAAAAGAGAATTGGCCAATTTAGAAAACCTTGTGATATTGAATGGTTTTCAAATTTTAGTTATAAAAAATATATCTAATTATATAAAAATATGTTATGATATGTCAGTATATACGATAGGAGGAATATTATGAAGTATTTATCAATTGCCATTCCTTGTTATAATTCAGCAAGTTATATGGCTAAGGCAATTGAATCATGTTTGATTTTAAAAGATGATGTTGAAGTGATTATTGTAAACGATGGTTCTCAAGATAATACTGATGAAATTGGAAAGGAATATGCTGCAAAATATCCTCAAACTATTAAATATGTAGAACAAGTTAATGGTGGACATGGAGAAGCAGTTAATACTGGACTAAAAAATGCGACTGGACAATATTTTAAAGTCTTGGATAGTGATGATTGGTTTGATCAATCAGCACTTGTTAAAATGTTAGAAACAATTAAATCATTACATAATCAAAAAGAAGTTGTTGATATGTTTATTGCCAATTATGTTTATGAAAAAACATGTGAAAATAAGACAGCAGTGATTAGATATACAAATGCATTACCTCAAAGTAGAATTTTTAGATGGTATGATGTTAAACATTTTTATCCACAACAAAATTTATTGATGCATAGTGTTATTTATCGTACACAGTTACTAAGGAATTGTAATTTGCAATTGCCTAAACATACTTTTTATGTTGATAATTTATTTGTTTATCAACCATTGCCATATGTGAATACATTGTATTATTTAGATATTGATTTATATCGTTATTTTATTGGTAGAGAAGATCAATCTGTTAATGAAAAAATTATGATTTCAAGAATGGATCAACAAATAAGAGTTAATAAAATGATGATTGATTGTTGTGACATTATGGCATTAAAGAGTCGTAAATTACGTAATTATATGATTAAATATTTAACAATGATTTCTACAGTTACAACTGTTTTGGCAATTCGTTCAGGAACAGAAGAACACCTAGCTCAAAAAGATGAGTTATGGGAGTATATGAAGAATAAAAATCCTGCATTATATAAAGCTGTAAGACATACATTGTTAGGTGCTTGTATGAAGTTGGATAAAAATGTGGTTGGTCAAAAAATGATTACAACAACATATAATCTTTCTCGAAAAATATTTGGATTTAATTAAGGGTTAGATAACCCTTTTTGTTATGGAGGTCTTATGGAAAAAAATAAGTTAGGTTATGAAAAGATTTCAAAATTATTATTATCACTTGCTATACCATCCATCATTGCTCAACTTGTCAATGTTTTATATAACATGGTTGATAGAATTTATATAGGACAAATGGCTAATGGTACAACAGCAATGGCGGCATTATCAGTAACATTACCTGTGATTACATTTGTAACAGCTTTTACACAATTGGTTGGTGTAGGAGGAGCTCCTTTGTGTGCAATTAAAATGGGTGAAAAGAAGATTGATAAAGCAGAACAAATCATGACTAATAGTTTTGTGTTGTTGATAGGTGTTGGGATCATTCTTACGACTATTATTTTAGTCTTTCATGAACCATTATTGCTTTTGTTTGGGGCAAATGAAGAAACACTTCCATTAGCTGTTTCATATATTACGATATATGCATTAGGAACTGTATTTGTTCAAATGACTTTAGGTATGAATGCATATATTAATACACAAGGTTTTGCAAAAATGGGTATGTGTACTGTTGTTATTGGAGCTGTTTTAAACATTATCTTAGATCCTATATTTATTTTTGGATTCAATATGGGTGTTTCAGGTGCTGCACTTGCGACAATTATTGCTCAAGGTGTATCAGCAATTTGGGTTTTGATATTTTTATTTGGTAAAAAGAGTACAATTAAGGTGAGAAAACAGTATTTTATTCCTGATATGAGAATAGTAGGTTCTATTGTATCATTGGGAATTTCACCATTTGTTATGAGTAGTACAGAGAGTTTATTACAAATTTCTTTTAATAATCAATTACTTGTCTATGGTGGAACAATGGCTGTTGCAACAATGGCTATATTGATGAGTTTATGGCAATTTATTACACTTCCTTTACAAGGATTGTGTCAAGGGGCTCAGCCTATTCTAAGTTATAATTATGGTGCTAAGAATTTTACACGTGTTAGACAAACATTTCGACTTGTATTTTGGTTGTGTGTTGGTTTTGCATGTCTTGCAAGTGGAATAGAGATGTTATTTGCACCATTCTTTTTAGGAATTTTTGCAACTGATACAGAAACAATTCATTTTGCTTCATGGGCAGTTCGTGTTTTTATGCTTGGAGCTGGTGTTTTTGGGGCGCAAATTGCTTGTCAACAATCTTTTATGGCTTTAGGACAAGCAAAAATTTCTTTATGTATGGCTATTTTAAGAAAGATTATTTTACTCATTCCTTTTATTTATATTTTCCCATTTATTTTAGGAAATTTATCTTTTGCATCATGGGCATCTTCATCTATTGCTTCAATGGTTCAAGATAGTTCACGTGTTTTTGCAGTTTTATTTGCAGAGCCTGTTTCAGATATTTTGGCAGCGACTACGACTGTATTTATGTTTATGAGATTTTATAAGAGGGAGTTAAAACAACCTGATTATGTAGAGGAAAAGTAAAAAAATTATAACCTGAATTGTTTATTTTTCCAATTTATGTTTAAATATTAAAAAATGGGAGGTGAATAATGATGGAGAAAAGTTTAATATCTCGTGTTTTACAAATGGATCCTGCTGCTAGGAACTGGTTTAATGTTATTTTGAATTATCCAGGTG
>CAJUJC010000018.1:0-417 GCA_910586805.1 uncultured Erysipelotrichales bacterium
GATATTGTTGTAATACTGGATGAATTGTCAGTTTCAGATATTAAAATTTATAATGAGGTTTTAAATACATTGTCTCACAGAAATCTAATTTGCGGATTCCTTTCTGGTAAGAATGAAATTATGAATTGGGAGCCATCTGACCTTTTCCAATTTTGTTATGATACTACACCAATCAAAGGTAGTCTTGATGCAGTTCTTGCATTAGTTGATGAATGTGCTGTGGATAGAGCAATTAAAATCGGTGCCTGTAACATATTTCATGGATGTGTACACAATATGCTACACGAAAAGAGTGAGGCTATTTTGCAAGGACTATACAAATCCGCTTCTTTTGTTGTGCAGGCAATTGTTTTCAAACAAACAGGAAACTATATAAGTCATCAAGAGGAATTACTTAAAGTTATTTCTTCTGATGAA